>JBEANP010000075.1:0-10837 GCA_041165385.1 Pseudomonadota bacterium
GAGCATGCTGCGCGCGCCTTGTACACGGGCAAACGCCCATGCTCGTACCGAACCACGGTCATCTGTGTCTATGTCACTCACCACGATTGATTCGCCTGCCAGTACCTGCTTCATCAAGGGAAAATCTGCCCCAGACAACGGAAATAAGGCTTGCAGGGCTGCTGCTTTGTCTGGATCAATAGACGTCAATCCAACCAACTGCAGGCTATCGCCCACCAAGTGAGTTACCAAGGTTGAAAGTCCACCAAGCAGCTGGTTGGAATGGTGGGCAATGGCTTGAAAAACCGGTGTAAGGTCATCGGGTGATCGCGCTATTACTTTAAGGATGTCAGAAGTTACCGTCTGGCGCTCCAGGGCCAAGCGGGTTTCGTTGTACATGCGCACATTTTGAATTGCGATAACTGCCTGGTCTGCAAACGTTTCCAGCAACGCAACCTGCTTGGGCGTGAATGCGCCTACGGTTTCACGCCCCACATAAATCGTCCCCACTCCCACGCCCTCGGAAACCAGTGGCACGAACAGGATGGAATGGGTGCCTGTCTTGCGGCTATTGCGGCGGAGGGTTTCGGTGGCCCCGGGGTCGGTGTGCACATCGGCAAACTGAATCGCACGCTTTTCCTTGATGACTGAACCGGTAATGGAGCCAGGAACCAGCTTGCTTGGCAGCCCTTGTGCCAGTTCTTCGGCACCGGCGCCTTTGTGCGCACCCAGGTGCACTATGTCGTCGTCTTCTAAATAGAGGACGCCGCCGTGTAAGCCCTCGAACAGCTGAAAGCAGCTTTCTGTGATCTTCTGGAAAACGGGCTTGGAGTCGGCCATGGAGCGGCCCATGACTTGCAATACCGACGCGGTTGCTGCTTGTTGCGCCAATGCCTCTTTTGCATCGGCGAGCCTTGCTTCTCGTTCAGAGATGAACTGCGCCTGTGTTTCAGCCAGTCTTCGTCGTTGAATGTAGGCTGAACTTGCTAATGCCGCCACAAGTGCCGTCAAGCCGGCGTACCACCAATAGCCGCCCCAGTCCAAAGGATTCATTTCAGCTGTTGCACTAATCTTTGAAGACCCAGGTGCAAGCTTGTGGCATCGGTGGCATTGTTCATGATTTCGTCAGCTAGGCGGTTGATTTCATCCTGGCTGAGTTTGCCCTTGGCAATGGCTGCAACAGCGCGCGGAGCCATGAGACGATGCAAGTCGTTCATACGCACTGGAGTGGCGGATCCGTGGCCAGTTTGGGGAAACGATTTGTCGTATGCGGGGGTGAGTTGGGGTGTTTCAAGCCTAGGAGTTTCGCGCTGAAACACACCTTCGAAGGTGGGGGCATGGTTCACACGTTCACCCATGCACCAGCGCGATTTGGGAATGCCAGCCCAGTGCAACAGCGTGGCGAGGATGGACGTGGAGTCGTACGCTACATCGGTGGTCGAGCGAAACACCGTTTGCTCTTTGATCCAGGGTGACACCAGAATGGTGGGTACCCGTACACCCATCAAGTCGTAACGAAAGCCGTCGTTTACATCATTCGGCCAAGGATTCTCGGCGTAAGGGGGTGGGACGTGGTCAAACACACCGCCATGCTCGTCGAAAGTGATGACGAAAAGCGTGTCCTTCCACGCCGGACTACTGCGCAGCGCTTCATAAATTTCATTGAGAGCAATCTCACCGGCCGTGGGGTCAGCTCCCGGGTGGTAAGAAGTTGTGCCGGTCATGGCGATCCAAACGGGCTCCAAAAAACTGAAAGCGGGCAGATTTCCAGCGGCAGCATCGAGCTTGAATTGGTCGACCGTGTCCAGATAGCTTGTCGGGTTCGTGCTAATGGCTTTGTCGACAGACGGAATAGTGCCTTGCAGGTACAGGTGGTAGGTGTGAACAAAATTCATCCAGTCTACGCAGTGGTAGAGCTTCCAGTCGCTCAGTCCGTTGTTCCACAACACCTTCCAAATGGATTGTCGATGGGGGTTGCTAGGCCAGTTTTGGTAGGTGGTGCCATTCTGGAAATTATTGAGCTCACCTAAAGCAGAGCCAGTGAATGCAAATGCACGGTTCGGGTCTGTAGCGCCTGGCATGGAGCAGTACCAAGCATCGGACACGGCGAAATTGCGGGCCAACCCATTCAAAATAGGCAATTGCTTTGGGGCATAGGTCGTCATCACTTCGTGGACGCCGTTATTCCACACAAACCCGCCCATGCCTGGCACCGCCCGTGCGTCGTATCCGCCGGGTTGGCCGTAAAAGAACTGACGCATGACATCGGATTTGTCGTGGAACGGATCGTTGGGCAAAAAATCCAAATCCCACGATGTGCTGAGTTCCCCGTTTTTGTAGATGGAAAGCGGAACATCCACGCTGGTTGAACCATCTCTGGCATTGCCAGGGTCCACGTTAACCATGGTCAGACTGGCGCCATTGAAGGGTTCGGAGCCGCCCACAAAGTGAATGCCGGTGTCTTTCTGGTCGTAAAGCCAACCGCAGACATGGTCAAAGCTGCGGTTTTCCAGCATGAGATAAACAACGTGTTTGATTTTGTCGCGCATGAAGTCCATGGTTCCTGGGACTTTTGCCTGGGCTTGGTCCACGGTACGCGGCAATTGAACCATGGTCAACGATGTATGTGCATCAAAGCCTTGGGGCAGCACGCCCTTGCGAATTGGGCCAACCAACGGGTCCGCGCTCTTGGGGTCGAAAGCCCACAACCGGTAAGTGCGATTCACAGGCTCCCAGTCCATCACGTATTCGCCCATGGCTACCAGTTTGTGGTGCGGGGTGATGTGGCTCCAGCGCCCTTTTTGAATTGCGGGAAGACCCAAAGGCATGATGGCTTGCGGATCGAAACTCCAAAGCCAATATTCGCCGGTTTCAGGTAGTCGATCCAAAACGTAGTTACCCATTGCAATCAACTCGTGATCAAAGTCAATGGTGTCAAACGACCCTTGGGGCGTGTAAGGAACGGGCAAAGGGTCTTGGCTTAGCGGATCGCTGGAGTTCAAGTTGGCCGGGTTAGGGTCAAAATTCCACAACTGGAAAGTGCCTCGCCCCATAGTGGGGATGACATTGAGCATGAAGCCACCCATTGGTAGCAGCATGAGCTTTTCACCAGAGTCGTAGCTTTCTTTGGCGCCGTTGGGATTACCGAAGTCCGCCCTGTAGCTCCAGAACTTGGTTTTTGTCCAGAGGCCCTTTTGATGGGCTATGACATTCAATGGATCGGAGTTTTGAGGGTCTAGCTCCAACAGCCGGTATGGAAAACATGGCTGGTATTCCTTAAGGGTGATCGGTCCCCACTCTAATAAGTAGCGCCCAATGGGTGCGATTTGGTGAGTGCAATCAAAATGAGCTCCAGGCGCAAGTGGAACCGCTTGCAAGAGATCTGGCCCGGTTACATCAAAGCGCCAAAGCCCATAGGCATTGCTGTCATCTCGGCGGCTTATGATGAAATCTTCGCTTTGTTTTAGCGCTGGCAGCATGGTGCAACTTTCTGAAACGAGCAAGGGGCGCTGGTGCTCCCTCAATCAGTGCACCGCCACTAAATCTACATGATAGACTAAGTTTTGCTTCAACTCACACCCATCTATACACCATGACACAGTTTGCAGAAGCGATGCCCCACGGCGATATTCAAGAAGTGTTTCCCAACATATTTTTCGTGACGGGCACCATGAAAACTGTGTTGATGGGCGCACATTGGCACTTCAGTCGCAATATGGTTGTGGTTCGTGATGGCAGTAACCTGAGTCTTATCAATTCGGTTCGGCTGTCAGATGAGGGGTTGAAGCAGCTGGATGCTTTGGGCACTGTGGCCAATATTGTCAAAATTGGCTCTTTGCATGGTCTTGACGATGCTTTTTATAAAGATCGATACAAGGCAAAGCTATGGGCATTACCCAATATGCCCCATGCCGAAGGAGTTGAACCCGATCAAATTCTGAGCACAGATGGGCAATTACCGTTTGCTGAAAGCAGCATTTTTGTGTTTGAACATACCAAGTTGCCGGAGTGCATTTTGCGTATTGACCGGGAAGGTGGCATTCTCATTGCGTGCGATGCTTTGCAGAACTGGATGGCACCCGATGCCTTTTTCTCGGATGAGTCACGGCAAATGATGTCCGAAATGGGCTTTTTCCAGTCTGCCAACTTGGGGCCGGTGTGGATGAAAGTCAACGAACCCAAAGCCCAAGACTTTATTCGATTGAATGAATTGGCCTTTAGCCATGTTCTTTGTGGCCACGGCACCCCTTTGCGTAACAATGCTCAGCAAGCATTCTCTGAGCGGTTCAAGCAAGTGTTCGAGATTTAAGTTTCTGCATTTGTGACAACTTCATTGCTTGCCTGAATAGTCAGGCAACGGGCAAACCTGGTTGTTTTTAGATTGGCACCAAGCTTTGGCCTGCGCAGCGGACCAAGGAGAAAATTGCGGACTCTTGTCAATCACCGCATTCATACAGATTTGCTGCGCCTGCTCGGCTGCAGGTGTTGCCGCGAGATAGGCATTCTGGCAACTAGATTGCACCTGCACGGGGTCTGCGGCTGGCGTGTCCCCCATGGCTTTTGCAAAACACGCGGTGGCCAAGTCCTGCCCCACCATGGTCACAATGCCAGGATTGCTTTGGCATGTCTGGTACACCGCTGCAATAGGGTGGTTTGCCCCGGTGTAAGGGGTCATGCGCGTGGGGTCACTGGGTGACAACCGTGCTGTGCCAGCTTTTAGTACACCTGTAGGCGATTCAGGATAGGCTTTGTTCCAGTAACCAATCGCTTCACCGCCAAACGCAATGACCGGAAGGGTGCGACTATCGCTTTGGTTTCTATCAGGAAGACTCAAAAAACTCAGCATTGCGGGGATGTATCCTGAGCCTGATGCACCAAAGTACTGGCTTGCATTGGCCGTTGTAAAACAACCGCTTTGTCCGCTTCCGGGTGCTGCAATAGGAAATATATCGACGGTTGACGTATATAGCGTCCAATCGGCAGCAGAAACCCCCACCGACTGCAATAAGCGCTGCCAACGGTGTAATGTGGCGTTGTTCAAATAATCGGACTGCTGCATTGCTGAGTAGGGCGGGTAATGCAGCAACATGACCATCTTTTGCGCCATGAGCGGAAGGCCCAATGGCAAATAAAATTGCCAAGGCCCGACGCAAGTCAACTCAGCACCTTTGGGTTCCCAACAAGAGTTTTGTTTGCTGTGTTGGCAAGCCTCTACACCCCGCAAAGCCAACTCCCCATTTTTCAACCAGGCTGCATGACGGGCGCCGTACTCAGCAGCACGTGGCATGGAGGACCAAAACCCAACTGCATACCCTTTTGCTTGTAGCGGCGTGACCTGCAAGCCGCAGACGTCGGTGATGCCGTCGCGCGTGAGTGAATTCTGCAAATACAGCTGAATACTCGCAGCCACTGCCATATTTCGATCGTACGAAGATTCAGAGGCCGTGGAAATGACGGGATACAGGCGATCTATTGTGGTTTTGGGTCCAAGCGCATAGGCATGGCGAACACCTGGACACTTATTGCTATTGGTGGACGCTTCAGCCAATGAAGAAGCCTGTGCGCAGGCCACCACCAGAAAAAGGCACGCCGCAATAAGAAAGTGATGTATGAATTTAGGCATTTGAACGCTCCGGCTATTCGGCAGATAACTCGTACAAGCCACGAGCTTTTTTCAGTGTAACGCCGGTTTACGACCAACCCAAACGGAAGAAGGGACTCAATCTGCCAAAATGGCAGCATGAACGCGACCCTTTCCACCCCCACCGTTGTTGAAACTACCCAAATCTTGGGTTTGCAGGCAAAAGCGGCCTCAGCCCTCATGGCGCGTGCGCAAACAGCTACTAAAAACATAGCACTTCGCAAGCTGGCAGCGCTCTTGCGCGAGAATACCTCGGCCCTGCAGGTGGAAAACGCCAAAGACATTGAACGTGCCGTGGCAGCCGGTTTGGCTGCGCCCATGGTGGACCGCCTGAAACTTACTCCCAAAGTGCTGGAGACTTGCGCCCAGGGTTGCGAGCAGCTGGCCAGCATGGCCGATGTGATCGGTGAAATTATCGGCATGAAGCAGCAGCCCAGCGGCATCCGCGTGGGCCAGATGCGGGTACCCATCGGTGTGTTCGGCATGATTTTTGAGAGCCGCCCCAATGTGACCATCGAGGCCGCATCCCTGAGCATCAAAAGCGGCAACGCTTGCATATTGCGTGGCGGCTCCGAGGCGATTGACTCCAACAAGGCGCTGGCTAAACTGGTGCAGCAAGCGCTAACTGAGAGCGGCCTGCCTGCTGACGCGGTGCAGCTGGTGCAAACCACCGACCGCGAGGTGGTGGGCCAACTCATCACCATGCCGCAGTACGTGGACGTGATCATTCCGCGCGGCGGCAAGGGCCTGATTGAGCGCATCAGCCGCGACGCCAAGGTGCCCGTTATCAAGCACCTGGACGGCAACTGCCATACCTATGTGGACGACCCCTGCGATATCGCCATGGCCGTCAAGGTGGCCGATAACGCCAAGACGAACAAGTACAGCCCTTGCAACGCGACCGAGAGCCTGCTGGTCGCGCGCGGTGTTGCAGCCGAATTTTTGCCGCTGATTGGCAAGGTCTATGCCGACAAGGGCGTGGAGATGCGCTGCGATGGCGAAGCACTTGCTATTCTGAAGGTAAATTTGGCTGTAGCGCCCGCAGATACTGCGCAAGCAGCTACTAATTTAGTAGCAAATTTAACGCCTGCCACCGAACAGGATTGGTACGAAGAGTACCTGGCCCCTATCGTCAGCATCAAGGTGGTGACCGGGCTGAGTGAAGCTATTGCCCACATCAACCAGTATTCGTCTCACCACACCGATGCCATCCTGACCCGTGACCATATGCACGCCCAGGCCTTTCTGCGCGAGGTGGATTCGGCCAGCGTGATGGTCAATACCAGCACCCGTTTTGCCGATGGCTTTGAGTACGGGCTGGGGGCCGAAATCGGCATCAGTACCGACAAATTCCACGCGCGCGGCCCGGTGGGCATTGAAGGCCTGACGTCATTGAAATATGTGGTGCTAGGTGAAGGCGAAGTACGCACCTGAGTGCAAGTAAGACACAAGTCCGACTCTGGGGCTTGATTTGCGCACCCAGCGCACCATCTGATTGAAATTGCCCGCATTTTCGGGCCGCTATTTTTTGAAAGCACGCTATGGTTCCCCATTTGGTGACTGCCCTGAGTGGCCCCATTAACGAGTTGGAGCAGCGTGTGCTGGACTCCATGCCCGCCATTGAGCGCTGGTTTCGCCTGGAGTGGATGGAGCACACCCCACCGTTTTATACATCAGTGGACGTGCGCAACGCTGGCTTCAAGCTGGCCCCTGTGGACACTAATCTGTTTCCCGCCGGCTGGAACAACCTTAGCCCCGCCATGCTGCCCTTAGCAGTGCAAGCGGCCATGGCTGCGATTGAAAAGATTTGCCCGGAAGCGCGCAACCTGCTCATCGTGCCCCGCAACGACATCAGCGACCCGTTTTATCTCGCCAGCTTGTCCCAGCTCCGCCGTGTATTCCATATGGCGGGCTTGAACGTGCGCATGGGCTCGATCAGCCCGGATCTGAAAAAAGCCACCACATTGACACTGCCCGATGGGGGGACACTGGTCATAGAGCCGGCAGTACGCGTTCAAGGACGCCTGGGCCTGAAAGACTTTGACCCCTGCACCATTTTGTTAAATAACGACTTGGCCGCCGGTGTGCCCGGCATTCTGGAAGACCTGACCACGCAATTTCTGCTGCCGCCTTTGCATGCCGGTTGGGGTACCCGCCGATTGAGCAAGCACTTCAAGTGCTACGAAGAAGTAGCTAAACGCTTTGGCAAGCTGATTGGGGTTGATTCGTGGCTCATTAATCCGATGTTCGACACCTGTGTCAGCATCGATCTCACCACGGACGAGGGCGTTACCCACATCATTAGCGCCGCCGAAGCTATGCTGACCAAGGTGAAGAAAAAGTACAAGGAATACGGCATCAAAGAAAAGCCGTTTGTGGTGGTCAAGTCCGATAGTGGCAGCGCCAGTTTTGGCTACAGCACCGTGCGTGATGCGAAAGACTTGGATAGTTTGGCCGCCAAAATCCGCAGAAAACCGGGTGCTGCCGGGGGCACTCAAGACATCATCATCCAAGAAGGCGTGCTCACGCTGGAGCGCATGAATGCCGCCGTGGCTGAGCCGGTGGTCTATATGATGGACCGCTACGTGGTGGGCGGTTTTTACCGCGTGCATGCGGAGCGCGGCGATGATGAAGACCTGTGCGGCCCCGGCGCCAGTTTTGTGCCCCTGGCTTTTGCCGAGAGCGGACACTTGCCCCAGCCTGGCGTGCGCCCTGGGGCAAGTGCGCCCAACCGTTTCTACATGTATGGCGTGATCGGTCGATTGGCCATGCTAGCTGCCAGCTACGAGCTGGAGGCCACGGACCCTGAAGCCGAGCACTACGATTGATTTTTGGCAAGTGCTGCAAATACGTGAGTTGCTGCACCGCAACATGAGATTGAAAAGCCTACAAATTGCCTTGCGCCATCGGGGCGCGGGCGCAAAATAGCGGTCCCTTATGAAATGGACCTGACTGCCAATGGTGGTTGGGTGAATTTGTGTCAGCATCAAAATCGTCTCTAGCAGCGCTCACTCTGGGCGCTATCGGCGTGGTATATGGCGACATCGGTACCAGCGTGCTGTACGCCATGAAAGAAGTCTTTGGTTCGGGCCACGTTCCATTTACCCGGGACAACGTCTTTGGCATTCTTTCTATCTTTTTCTGGACCCTCACGGTCATCGTTTCTATCAAATATGTCGTGTTGGTGTTACGCGCCGACAACCATGGCGAAGGCGGTTTGGTGGCCATGCTGGCATTGGCCTCCCAGTCAGTGAAGGACAAACCCAACTTACGCCGTGTGCTGCTGCTGGTGGGAGTGTTTGGAACTTGCCTGTTTTACGGTGATGGCGTGATTACTCCTGCCATCTCGGTGCTGTCAGCGGTGGAGGGGCTTGAGGTGATCTCCCCGACATTCAAGCGCTTTGTGATACCACTCACTCTGATTATTTTGTTTTGCTTGTTTGCGGTGCAAAAACGCGGAACTGCAGGCATCGGCAAGTTTTTCGGGCCCATCACCGTGGTGTGGTTTGCCGTGATAGCGTTGCTAGGCGTAGTGCATATTTTGGATAATCCGTCTATTTTGTGGGCCATCAGCCCCACTTACGCAATAGGGTTCATGTGGGACAACCCCGGGACAACCTTCATCATCTTGGGGGCGGTGGTGCTCTGTGTCACTGGCGGTGAAGCGCTGTATGCCGACATGGGCCACTTCGGCAAAAAACCCATTCGTATCGCTTGGTTTGCCGTGGTGATGCCTGCGTTGGTTTTGAATTATTTTGGACAAGGCGCGCTACTTCTGGATAATCCCGCCGCGGTGAAAAACCCGTTTTTTCTTATGGCACCTGACTGGGCGTTGGTTCCCTTGGTGGGTTTGGCCACCATGGCGACGGTGATTGCCTCGCAGGCGTTGATCTCGGGCGCTTTCTCGGTGACAAAGCAAGTTATACAACTGGGTTATTTGCCACGTTTGCAGGTGCTGCACACCAGTGTGAAAGACACTGGGCAAATCTACCTGCCGTTTGTGAATTGGGGCTTATTTGTAACTATTGTGTTGGCCGTGGTGATGTTCAAGTCTTCCAGCAATCTGGCTGCGGCCTACGGAATTGCGGTGTGTACCGATATGTTGATTACAACCGTGCTCACGTTTTACGTGATTCGCTATAGTTGGAAATACCCACTGTGGTTGTGCATTGCGGCAACCGGGTTCTTCTTTGTTGTTGACTTCGCGTTTTGGGCTTCCAATTTACTCAAACTTTTTGATGGTGGCTGGTTCCCTCTGCTCATCGGTGGTGTCATCTTCATGATGATGTTGACCTGGAAAGATGGTCGCCGTTTACTCAATGCCAAGCTTCGCGCCGACGCGCTGGATTTGCCTAGCTTTTTGGAAGCGGTGTTTGTCAGCCCTCCGGCACGGGTTGAGGGCACCGCTGTGTTCCTGACTGCGGAAGCAGGCACCGTGCCCAACGCGCTGTTACACAATCTGAAACATAACAAAGTGCTGCACGCTAACAACCTGTTTGTCACAGTACGCAGCCATGAAATTCCTTGGATTGGCCTGGACAAGCGTCTGCAAATTGAGTCTCTCGGCCATGACTGCTGGCAGGTGGAAATCAACTATGGGTTCAAGAACGATCCCGATGTGCCCAAAGCACTTCAAGAGCTTAAAGGGCGTGGCTGCGAACTCAATGCTATGAGCACGAGTTACTTTTTGTCGCGCGATACGGTTGTGCCTACTTTGGGTGCTGGCATGGCGCCTTGGCGTGAAAAGCTATTTGCGCAAATGCACCACAATGCCAGCGCGGCGGCTGACTTCTTGAACCTGCCAAATAACTCGGTGGTGGAACTGGGCTCCAAGATAGAGATTTGAGTGCAATTCTTCAAAGACCTGAGCGTTTCAGCCTTCACGGCGGGTTTTGTGGCAGTGCTGGTGGGCTTCACCAGCTCGGTGGCAATAGTGTTCCAAGCGGCGCTGGCTTTTGGAGCTACGCCGGACATCATTGCCTCATGGATGTGGTCTCTTAGCATTGGCATGGGGTTGTGCACGCTATTACCCAGCCTGTGGCTTAAAAAACCGATCATGGTGGCCTGGAGCACGCCGGGTGCTGCGGTGTTGGCCGCAGCGGGCGCGGTTGGAGGCTTCAATATGGCCGATGCAGTGGGCGCATTCATGGTTTGCGCCTTGCTTATTACCTTGGTAGGGGCTACCGGCTGGTTTGAACGTACGATGGGCCGCATCCC
>JBEANP010000076.1:0-10773 GCA_041165385.1 Pseudomonadota bacterium
CAGATAAGGCAGCGCCAGCACGCGCCCCGTGCGGTCACTGGAGGCCGGGTAGGCGGGTGTACCCACCGCGCCGATAAATGCGCCTGCTTCCCACAATGGTTGGGTAGGTGGTGCAGATTGGGCGCGGGTGCCGGTTGCCATGCACACCAAGGAGGCCGCCAGGCAGATCAGTGTGTTGGGGCGAAAGTAACTTGGCATACGCCTGCAATCATCGCACCAGGCGCACGGCAGCAATAGCCAGCCAGCCCAACGCAAAGTTAATCACCACCAGTCGGTGTATTTGCGCCGCTGACTGGGCCGCTAAAGGCCATGCAGCGGCTGCCACAGCGCGCTTGAACTTGCGAAAACCCGCGAAGTAAATGTGCCCAAAAACCAGCATCATGGCCACGCCAAAAATTAACATCAGGTTCCAGCCCAACGGCACGCCGCCCTGGCCGGTGGCCAGTCGCGTGGCACGAAACAGCGCGGTATACATGCTGGTGCCGGTGGTGAACAGCACCACAATGGCACCCGCCACTACGGCAAAAAACCGCTGCCACACGGCACGCATTAGCGCCAGGCGCTGCTGTGGCTCCATCTGGGCCATGACGGCCGGGCGCAGCGCGAACAGCATGAAGGTCATGCCACCCATCCACACTATGGCGGCTATCAGGTGGGCAAGTTGTATCAGTTCGGTCATCTACGTGTCTTTCAGAGTGTGGTGCTGATTGTCGCGCGGATTGATTGCAGTGCAGCTTTACACGGCAATTGAAGGTAGTGCGTAAATAGTTCTGTTTTTCAGAATTAAAACGGCATAAAAGGCTGGTTTACAGTGATCAATCTTGTGTCTACATTCAGGTCTTTCTATTACAGCTTCAAGGAGCTTGACTATGCGACTCAGTACCCGTGGCCGTTTTGCCATTAACGCGATGATTGACTTGGCCCTGCGCGACAACGGCGCGCCTGTGCCTTTGTCTGAGTTGGCTGTGCGTCACCACATCTCGCTGTCGTACCTGGAGCAGGTGTTTGCCAAGCTGCGCCAGCACGGCTTGGTGGAAAGCACCCGCGGGCCCGGTGGCGGCTATACCCTGGGCTTTAGGGCTGACAATATTTCGGTGGCAGACATCGTGGCCGCTATTGAGGAAGCGCCTCAAGAACGCAGTGCCCAAGACCTGACCCACGACCTGTGGAACGACCTGCACACCACCCTCATGGCACACATGAAAACCATCAGCCTGCGTAGCCTGGCGGCGGACCAAAAGGCCAAGGGATTCAAAGTGCAAGAGCGCAAGGTCAGCAGCAAGGGCATTTTGGCCAAACTCAAGCCAGAGCCAGCCCATGGGCGTGTGCCGAACTCAGTGTTTGCGCTGGGGCAAATCTAGGCGAGTGCGAGCGCACTGGCATGTTTCGCCAGCGGCCCATCGGTGCCCATGAGCCAAAGCCGGGTTCAATGGTGATGTGTCCGGCGTTTGCAAACGTACAAACTAGATGACGCTCTGGGTGGGCGTAGGCACCCGCAGTTTGATTTTGCCTTCAGCCAGCCACAAATGCGTCATGCACACTCTGAAACACCCGGCCTTGCAGCCGTTGTCCCAGGGCCGTGACTTGCAGCCGGTCCATCACCGGACCTTTGACCTCGGCCAGCTCCAGTCGAATGCCGCGTTCCTCCAGGCTGTGTTCCAGTGCGGTGAGCATGCCCAGCGCGGTGGCGTCAATCTGGTTGACTGCCGAGCACACCAGCAGCAGGCGCCGGATGCTGGCGTCGGCCTGCACCAGCGCCTCGATGCGTTCTTCCAGCGCCGTGGCGTTGGCAAAAAACAGGCTCTCGTCCACACGCAGCGCTAGCAAGCCGGGCACAGTCTGCACCGTATGCCGTTCCACATTGCGGAAGTGTTCGGTACCGGGCACGCGGCCCACAACGGCGATGTGTGGGTGGCTGCTGCGCCAGACCAGCGCCGCCAGCGACATGGCCACGCCCAACACTATGCCGGTCTCCACGCCCAGCACCATCACCCCCACGGCCGTGGACAAGAGGGAGAGCGCATCGGCCCGGTCGTAGGCCCAGCTGGCCTTGAGGGTGGCCACATCCACCAGTGACGCCACCGCCACCATGATGCTGGCCGCCAGCACCGCCAGTGGCAGGTAATAGAAGAGGCCGGTGAAGAAATAGATGATGACCGCCATGAAGGCCGCGGTGATCAGCGAGGCCAACGGCGTTTGCGCCCCTGCCGCAAAGTTAATGACTGAGCGCGACAGCCCGCCATGCACCGGGTAGGCGCCCGACAGCGCGGCCGCCACATTGGCGGCGCCCAGGCCCCACAGCTCACGGTCGGGGGTGATGCGCTGCTGCCGCTGCATGGCAAACGACTGCGCCACCGACACACTGCCCACAAAACCGACCAGCGAAATCAGCAGCGCCGGCAGCCACAGCTGGCCCAGCTCGGTTAGGCCCGGCAGCGTCACGCCCAGGGCGGGTAACCCGGCCGGCACCGTGCCCACCACCGCCACGTTGCGCGCTATATCCCAGCCGCCCCAGGCCACCAGGCTGGTGCTCAGCGCCACGGCAGCGATGGGGGCCATGCGCGCCAGCAGGTCGGCCGCCTGGCTGGCCACGCCCAGGCGGCGTAGGCTATTGGCCAGGTAACGTTTGCTCAACAGTAAAAACACCATGCTGCCCAGACCCAGTGCCAAGCTGGTGGTGTTGGTCTGCGGCAGGGCGCGCCACAGGCCTTGCAGCGTGGCCCAAGTGGAGCTGCTGGGCGCGGCCACGCCCAGGATGTGTTTGAGCTGGCCCAGCGCAATGACCACGGCCGAGCCCGATACAAAACCGCTCACCACCGGGTGGCTTAAAAAGTAGGCCAGCCAGCCCAAGCGCAATACGCCAAATGCCAAAAACATCGCTCCTGAGATCAGCGCCAGGTGCATGGCCAGTTGCACGTATTCGGTGGTGCCCGCTATCGCCAGCGGCTGCAGTGCGCTAGCCGTCATCAGCGCGGCAATCGCCACCGGGCCCACGGCCAGCGTCATACTGGAGCCCACCAACGCATAGGCCACCACGGGCAGGATGCTGGCGTACAGCCCCATCTCGGGTGGCAGGCCGGCCAGCAGGGTGTAGGCCAGGCTTTGCGGGATTACCAGCACCGCAACGATGAGCCCGGCCGACACATCACCGCTCAGCCAGGCGCGCTGGTAGTGGCGCAGCCACACAGGTAGCCAGGGAAAGCGGAGGGCGGTGGTGGGCGGCATGGTGGGCTTGGTGGCTTAGTCGGCCTGCTGGGTCAGCGCGTAGAGCTGGGCCGAGCGTGCGCCCGAGCGGCAAAACGCGAGTACGGGTTGCGGCGCGTCTTTCATCGCCTCGCGCATGGCTTGCACTTGTGCGGGCGTGATGGCGCCGCCCACCACGGGCAGGTAGACATAGTGCAGGCCGGCCGCGCGGGCCGCGGCTTGCACGCTGCTGCTCAGGGGCTGGTCGGGGCCGCCCTCAAAGTCGGGGCGGTTGTTCACCAGGGTTTTGAAGCCTTGGGCAACAGCGTCGGCCACCATGTTGGCGTCCATTTGGGCGGCCACTGCAAAGTGGGGGGCGAGGGCTTGGGTTCTGATCGTCATTTCAGTGGGCTCCTGCTGATGTGCGCGCTTGCATGCGCTCGACAATTTCAAACACGACCATACCAGCCAACATGGCGGCTACAAACACCGCCGCTTTGGGCTGGCCTGCGCCGAGCGACACAATGGCCGGACCCGGGCACAAACCTGCAAGGCCCCAACCCGCACCAAACAGCAGGCTGCCGCCAATCAGGCGCTTGTCGATGATGGCCGACGTGGGCAGGTGCATGGCACCACCCAGGAAGCTGGTGGTGCGCTTTTTTGCCGTGGCAAACGCGCCCAACCCGACCAGAATGCCCCCGCCCATCACTAAGGCCAGGGACGGGTCCCAGGTGCCGGCCAGGTCCAGAAAACCCAGCACCTTGCTCGGGTCGGTCATGCCGGCCAGGATCAGGCCCAGGCCAAACAGCAGGCCCACAAAAAATTCAGTAATACGGTGTTGCATCGCAATGCTCCTCAGATAAATATAACGTCGGACCGTGCTCAGGCCAGTACGTGGCGCGCTACAAAAACAATGGCAAAACCCGCGCCCATAAAGGCCAGCGTTGCCGCTAGCGAGCGGGGCGAGAGGCGCGAAAGTCCGCACACGCCGTGGCCACTGGTGCAGCCCGAGCCATACCGCGTGCCCACCCCCACCAGTAGGCCGGCCAGCACCATGGTGCCCCATCCGGCATCAATCGTGGCGGGCACGGGGCCTGCCACCAGCAGGTACAGCAGGGGCGCAGCCAACATGCCCAGTACAAAGGCAATGCGCCAGCCCACATCACCCGCCTTGGGGCGCAGCAGGCCGCCCACAATGCCGCTGATGCCCAGAATGCGGCCGTTCACCAGAATAAAAATGGCCGAGGCCAGGCCCAGCAAAATGCCGCCGGCCAGCGAAGCCCAGGGCGTGAAGTTATGCCAGTCAATCGTCATGGTGTGTTCCTCAAGGTTGGTGCTTACTTACGACAAAACTCAGCGTACAAAACTTCTATCACCGCCAAGGCCTGTGGGCTGTTGATGCAGTAATAGATGTTTTTGCCCTCGCGCCGGGTGCTGACCAGGCCCTCATCGCGCAGCACGCTGAGCTGCTGCGACAGCGTGGGCTGGGTGATGCCCACCAGCGCCTCCAGCTCGCCCACATTCTTTTCCCCTTGGCTGAGCTGGCACAGCAACAGCAGTCGGTCGGGGTTGGACAGGGCCTTCATAAGGCGGCAGCCGGCATCGGCAGATTGACGCAGCACCTCCAGATCCAACGGGGGCGGGGTAGCGACTTCAGGTTGGGCAAGCATGGTCAAAGACTCCAATTCGTTTGCAATGTCGATATTCTATTGACTAACAATATATCTGTCAATATAATGTACTTATCGAAATCGAAATGACGACCTTTACAAGGAGTTTTCCATGACGGCCACCGCCTTCCCCATCACGTCTGCCACCCCCAGCCCCCAGGTGCAGGCCTTCTTTGACCCCGCCACCTGGACCGTGAGCTACGTGGTGTTTGATCACGCCGGTGGCCACTGCGCCCTCGTCGATTCCGTGCTGGATTACGACGCTAAATCGGGCCGCACCAGCACTAAGTCCGCAGACGCCCTGATGGCCTTTGTGAAAGACAAGGCGCTGACCGTGCAGTGGATTCTGGAAACCCACGCCCACGCCGACCACCTTTCCGCCGCCCACTACCTGCGCAAACACCTGGGTGGCCAGATTGCCATTGGGGCGGCCATCACCGATGTGCAAAACGTCTTCAAAGGCATCTTCAACCTGGAGCCCGAATTCCACCCAGACGGCAGCCAGTTCGACCACCTGTTCCAGCCCGGCGAGACCTTTGCCATTGGCGAGCTCGCGGCCCACGCGCTGCCCGTGCCCGGCCATACCCCCGCTTGCATGGCCTACCAAGTGAGCGACGCCGTGTTTGTGGGCGACACCCTGTTCATGCCCGATGTGGGCACTGCGCGTTGCGACTTCCCCGGCGGAAACGCCCACGACCTGTTTCAGAGCGTGCGCAGCCTGATGGAGCTGCCGGGTGACACCCGCCTCTACATGTGCCACGACTACCCACCTGAAGGCCGCGCACCCGCCTGGGAGGCTACGGTGGCCGAGCAGCGCGCTCGCAACATCCATATTCGCGATGGTGTGACCGAAGAGGCTTTTGTCGCCATGCGCAGCAAACGTGATGCCGGTCTGGCCATGCCCAACCTGATACTGCCCTCGGTGCAGATCAATATCCGCGCCGGGGCCATGCCGCCGACTGAATCGGATGGACGGGTTTACCTCAAGGTGCCACTCAACGTTTTGTAGTCAAAATAGGTGCTAGCCCTTGTGGGTATTGCGTAAAAAGCTACTAAATTGATAGCAAAAGAGATTGCCATGATCGACAACAAGCAACACTGGGAAAACGTCTACAGCTCCAAGCCCAGCGACGCGGTGAGCTGGTACCAGCCGCATGCCGACCGCTCCCTGCAGCTCATCCAGGCCACCGGCCTGGGGCCGCAGGCCAAAGTCATCGATGTGGGCGGTGGCGCTTCCACGCTGGTGGACGACCTGCTTGTGCATGGTTACCAGGACGTGACGGTCATGGACCTCTCGGCCAGCGCGCTGGCCGTGGCTCGCGCCCGCCAAGCGCCCATGGAGGCGCGTGTGCAGTGGCTGGTGGCCGATGTCACTACCGCCGCCTTGCCAGCCCACACCTTTGACGTGTGGCATGACCGCGCGGTGTTCCACTTTTTGACCCGCGCCGAAGACCGCCAGGCCTACGTGGCCCAGGTGCTGCGCAGCGTCAAACCCGGTGGCCATGTCATCGTGGCCACCTTTGCCGACGACGGCCCCCTGCAATGCAGCGGCCTGCCCGTCATGCGCTATGCGCCAGAAGGCTTGCACGCCGAGTTTGGCGAGCCCTTCACCCTGGTGGCCCACCAGCGTGAGGCGCACACCACGCCGTTCGGCACGGTGCAGCAGTTTGTGTACTGCTACTGCCGTGCAATAACAGACTGACCACACCCGCATCCAGCCCGCTGAAATCAGCAATCAGGGCGATGGCGGCCTATTTCTTGGTGTAAATCCGGTCGAAACTGGCACCGTCGGCAAAGTGTTCTGCGTCGGCTTTTTCCCAGCCACCAAACGCCTCGTTGATGGTGAAAGTTTTTAACGATGCAAATTGCTTGGCGTATTTGGCTTTGGCTTTTTCCGAGATCACAGGGCGGTAGAAGTTTTTGGCGGCGATGTCCTGGCCTTCTTCGCTGTACAGGTATTCCAGGTAGGCGGTGGCCACGGCGCGGGTGCCTTTTCTGTCCACGTTTTTGTCCACCACGGCCACAGCCGGTTCAGCCAGGATACTCAAGGACGGGGCCACCACGTCAAACTTGGCACCGAACTCTTTTTCAAGCAGGTAGGCTTCGTTTTCCCATGCAATCAGCACGTCACCTTGGTTGCGCTGGGCAAAGGTGATGGTGGAGCCGCGCGCACCGGTGTCCAGAATCGGCACGTTGGCGAACAGCTTGGCAACAAATTCTT
Organism: Pseudomonadota bacterium; assembly: GCA_041165385.1. Taxonomy (GTDB): domain Bacteria; phylum Pseudomonadota; class Gammaproteobacteria; order Burkholderiales; family Burkholderiaceae_C; genus Allorhodoferax. The sequence goes on from JBEANP010000076.1 coordinate 7,075, forward strand.
TGGCTTTGGCATCACTACCGAACTTGCGCTTGGCAAATTCCCAGGCCGCCAGGTAGTTCCAGCGCGCGCCACCACTAGTTTTGGGGTTGGGGGTGATGACCTTGATGTCGGCGCGAATCAAGTCGTCCCAGTCTTTGATTTTCTTGGGGTTGCCTTCGCGCACCGCGAACACGATGGTAGATGCATACGGTGTGCTGTTATGCGGCAGGCGCTTTTGCCAGTCTTTGGCAATCCAGCCGCCATTTTTGGCAATCGCGTCGGTGTCACCGGCCAGGGCCAGCGTGGCCACATCGGCATCTAGGCCGTCAATGATGGAGCGGGCCTGTTTGCCCGAGCCCCCGTGGCTTTGCTTGATGCTCACGTCTTGGCCGGTTTTGGCTTTCCAGTATTTGGCAAAGGCGGCGTTGAACTCCACGTACAGCTCACGGGTGGGGTCATAGGACACATTGAGCAAGGTCACCGATTGCTGGGCCACGGCGTTTGCGGCGGTGCCGGCCAGCAGGGCGGCTAAGGTAGCGGTAAAGGTGGCTGACAAGGCCAGGTTTAACAACGGGCGGCGAGAAATTTGGCGATTTGACACAGTTCAACTCCAGAAAAATTGCAACGCAACACTGCGATGAGTTGAATTCTGAAAGCGATGCATTAAAACTGGAAATACTGTTTTATTTGTTTTTAATTACCAAAACATATATGAGGCCAAATGTGGCGCCTCCGGCCAGGGCCAGCTAAGCCTTGTAGGTGGACAGCAGAATGCTGGTTTCCGTGGTTGCGATGCCGTCAATCTGACGGATCACGCCCAGTACCGCATCAAACGATTCCAGCGAGTCGGCGCGCAACTCGGCAATCACGTCCCAGCGACCGTTGGTGCTGTGCAGGCCCACCACATTGGGGTGGCCGCGCAGTTTAGTCATCACCTCCGAGGCCTGGTTGCCTTCTACGGCAATCGACATCAGTGCTCGGATGCGCGGGGCTTCTGCTGCGGGTTTCAGGCGCACCGTGTAACCCAATATCCAGCCCTCACGTTCCAGCTTGGCGATGCGGTTTTGCACTGTGGCGCGGGCGATGCGCAGCTTGGCGGCCAAGGCCACCACAGGCATGCGGGCGTTGTCGCGCAGCAGGCTGATGAGTTCGCGGTCAGTGTCGTCCATGCCGCGAATTTAACCAATTTGCAACTTAAATAAATACAAATTGCGCAGTTGGTCTGCAAATTGTGCCAATTTGTAGCCTTTTGTTTGGCTCCATGTGTCGGAACAATCAAGCTATGACCCGATTTATTGACGTACCCGCCATGTCCCACCTGGTACAAAGCCTGGGCACTACCGAATTCATCCGCCAACTGGCCGACTGCATCCAGCGCGACTTTGTGCGCTGGCCTGATTTCGAGAAATCCGCCCGCGTGGCCACCCATTCTGACAGCGGCGTGATTGAGCTGATGCCCGTGTCAGACGCGCATCGCTACGCCTTCAAATACGTCAACGGCCACCCCGGCAACACCGCCAAAGGGCTTTACACCGTGATGGCGTTTGGCGTGCTCGCCGATGTGGACACTGGCTACCCCGTGCTGCTGTCTGAGCTGACGCTGGCCACCGCGCTGCGCACTTGCGCCACGTCGCTGATGGCCGCACGCGCGCTGGCCCGGCCCAACCCGAAGCGCATGGCGCTGATTGGCAACGGCGCGCAAAGCGAGTTTCAAGCGGTGGCGTTTCACCAGTTGCTGGGCATCAACGAGGTTGCGGTGTTTGATATTGATACCCGCGCCACCGACAAGCTGGTGCGTAACCTGGCTTCGTATCCCGACCTGCGCATCATCCGCTGCGACTCGACTGCACAGGCGGTGGAGGGCTCGGACATTGTGACTACGGTGACGGCAGACAAGGCTTACGCCACCATCATCACCCCCGAGATGATTGAGCCCGGCATGCACATCAACGGCGTAGGCGGTGACTGCCCCGGCAAAACCGAGCTGCATGCTGATGTGCTGCGTGGCGCGCGCGTGTTTGTGGAGTACGAACCCCAAACCCGGGTGGAAGGCGACATTCAGCAACTGCCTGCCGACTCTCCCGTGGTGGACCTGTGGAAAGTGCTGGCCGGCACCGAGCCAGGCCGCCAGAGCGACAGCCAGGTGACGGTGTTCGACTCGGTGGGCTTTGCGCTGGAGGACTATTCCACCCTGCGCTTTGTGCACGACCAGGCCCTCAAATTGAACATTGGCACCGATGTGCATCTGGTGCCCGAGTCGGACGATCCCAAAGACTTGTTTCGCCATACCCGGCAATAATTGGGGGCTAAAAAACCGGTAGGACGTTTATATGGATTCGCGCAAAGCGCTGGATGGCCAAGCCATTGTCTGGATGGTGGTGCTGTGCATGGTGTGGAGCCTGCAGCAAATTGTGCTCAAAGCCACGGCGGCAGACATTGCGCCGGTGATGCAAATTGGCCTGCGCTCGGGCGGGGCAGCGGTGTTGGTGGGCCTGGTGATGCTGTGGCGCGGAGAGCGCATGCGTGTCAGCGATGGCACATGGCAGCCAGGCATCGTGGTCGGGCTGCTGTTCGGTCTCGAATTTTTGCTGGTGGCTGAGGGCCTGCGCCACACCAACGCATCACACATGGTGGTGTTTCTTTACACCGCGCCCATCTTTGCAGCGCTGGGGTTGCAATGGAAATTGCCTGCTGAGCGGCTGGGTGTGCCGCAGTGGGTGGGCATTGCGCTGGCGTTTGGGGGGGTGGCTTACGCTTTCTTGGGCCGCAGCCCTGTTACGACAGCTGCTGCAAATGCATCTAACGTCCTGTGGGGTGACTTTTTGGGACTGATGGGCGGCGTGGCTTGGGGCGCCACCACGGTGGTGGTGCGCTGTTCCAAACTGGCGCAAGCGCCCGCCACGCAAACCCTGTTGTACCAATTGATAGGCGCTTTTGTGCTGCTGCTGGCCGGTGCTGCGGTGACCGGGCAAACGCACATCAACTTCACGCCGCAGGTATGGGGGAGCTTGGTGTTTCATGTGCTGGTAGTGTCGTTTGCCAGCTTTTTGGTGTGGTTTTGGTTGCTGCGTAAATACCTGGCATCGCGCCTGGGCGTGTTCTCGTTTTTGACACCACTGTTTGGCATTGTGTTTGGCGCGTGGTTGCTGAACGAACCTATCGAGGCCAGCTTTTTGCTGGGGGCATTGCCGGTGCTGATGGGCATCATTTTGGTCAGTAGCGGTAGCTGGGTGACACAATTATTTGCTACAAAATAAATAGCTGGTTGCGCATATCCAGCAAGGGCTAACATGAGATTTCATTCATTTTCTGGCGCGGCTCTGAGCGTTGTGTTGAGCCTATCGCTGGGGGCTTGTGGTGGCGGTAGTGGTGGCGGTGCTCCTGCGCCTCTGAGCGACACCGATGCGGCCGCAGTCAACCTAGCCATAGCCAGCGGCAATGCCAGTGCGGTTAGCTTGTCCTCTGTGATGGCCTCCACCCGCAATTTGCTTACCGCTCAGGCGAGTGCCTACAGCAGTTCCAAGCAAGCCCTGTTTGGCCTGAATGCCGATGGCACAGCCAACGCCGGCAGCCTCATGGGTATTGATTGGGACCCCTCGCACGACTCGTCCTATTTCGCGGTCCAGGACAGTAGCCGCAACCGTGTGGTGCTGCCTGGCAACTGGCGCTACTCCGATGGCACGGCAGGCACGGGCACCGCGCTGGCCGTGGTGGGTGAGG
>JBEANP010000077.1:0-10658 GCA_041165385.1 Pseudomonadota bacterium
AGACGGCGTTGTAGCGTGTGATTTATTAATTTCTTGCATCAGCCAGCAAAACGCCAATTCGCTGTCGGTGGACCCCACAGGCTTGAAGCTGCCATGCAACGATGGCGCGTAATCTTTGAGATCACCATTGTGGGCAAACACCCAATGACGCCCCCACAGCTCTCTAGTAAAAGGGTGGCAGTTTTCCAGTGCCACACCCCCTACTGTGGCTTTGCGTACGTGGGCGACTACGTTGTGACTTTTGATGGGGTAGGTGCGCAGCATTTTGGCGATGGGGGACGTCGAGGCACTTTCTTTGTCCACAAAATGCCGGGCTGCTTTGCCAGGTGTTTGGCCGTCGCTTTCAAAAAAAGCGATGCCCCAGCCGTCTGCGTGGTGGTCGGTGCAGCCACCACGTTGCGAAAACCCAGTAAAGCTCAGCGTTAAGCTCGCTGGCAAGTGGCTGTTCATTCCAAGTAGTTGGCACATAGGGTAGTTATGTGCGTGGCTCGGTCCACAGCTTGCCGCCGGTGGCCCAGTTCTCGCGCTTCACATCGACAATCAATATGTCTACAGAGTCGGGGCTGCCGCCCAGCACTTCTACGCTGACGCGGGTGATGGCTTCCACCAGTTTTTGCTTTTGCTCCAGGGTGCGACCTTCGAGCATTTCGACGTGGTAAGTGGGCATAATTTTTACTCCTAGGGCGCGCGCACTGGTAGCAGCGGTTTAGACTGCTATCCATTGTATGGATGGGTAACTCTGTTTTGCGCTTGTTTTCCTCGTTTTTGAGTCAGTTATTGCCAGCGTCTGCGCAATGGCGGTGGGCGTTGGTGGTGGTGCTATTGCTGCATGTTGTGTGGGGTGCAGTGATGGGCTTGTCGGTAGATGAAGCGCATTACGCGCTGTATGCAGCGCACCCTGCATGGAGCTACTTTGATCACCCGCCGCTGGTGGGCTGGGTGCAATGGCCGTTGGTGGCTCTGGATGCTCCGGTGTTTGTGCTGAGGCTTCTTCCCGGGGCGCTATGGCTTGCCACGGTGATGCTGGTGTACCGGATCGCAGAGCGCTTGCGTGCTTGTGCCGGGGTGGGGGCATTGCTGAGTCTGTTGTTAGCCCCGTTGCTTCATGTGCTGGCGATTGGCTTGTTGCCAGACACTTTGTTGATGTTTTTTAGCGCAGCACTCATGCACCAGTTAGTGTTCTTGATGCAGCGAGATGCACAGCGCGTTTGGCGGCGTTGGCTTGTACTTGGCGTACTGCTGGGGCTGGCGGGGTTAAGCAAATACACCGCCATTTTTGCGGCTTTGGCAGTGGCCGCTTGCCTTGTTCGCGCGCATGGTTGGCAGGTATTGCGCAGTGCCAAGCCATGGACGAGCGTTGCGATTGCAGCGATGTTGGTGTTACCTGTAGCTTATTGGAACGCGCAGAACCAATGGATATCGTTTACCTACCAGGCCAAGCACGGCGCTGGTGGCGGCTGGCAGGTGTTATACGTAGCGCAGTTTTTAATCGTACAAGCTTTGGCCTTTGGCCCGCTGCTGTGGTGGGGCTGGGGCGGCGTGCGGAGGGTGTCGTCCCACAGATTGCGTTGGTTGCTTGGCTTTTTTCTTATTCCTTTCTTGGTGTTTACTGTGCTGTCTGGCGGTGGTTCGGGCTTGCCGCATTGGACTGCACCAGCATGGGTCGCTTTGGCGCCATTTGCGGGTGTAGGCCTTGCACACGCCCTGCAGACCGATCAGCGGCGCTGGGTGATTGGGCTGATGACGGTGCAAGCGCTGCTGTGCATCGCGTTGCCTTTGATGATGGCCAGTGGCGGCATGCCCTTCATGCAAGGCCGCGTGGCCAATGCACAGTCCAGCGATCCCCCTAACCCGTTTGCCGATCTGCACGGGTGGGACCTTGCAGGTGCGACTGCCTTGCGATTAGCCCGCGAGCAGGGTTTGAGCAGTGTGTCAGTGCAAAACTGGACCTTGGGTAGTCGGATCGGCTGGTATGCGCGCCCACTCAAAATCCACGTGCTGGAAGACCGATTCGACCAATTTGACCTATGGGCGGGTGACTTGCCCGTAGGCGCCAGCACGCTGTTGGTAGATTGGTCCCAAATGTCCTATGCGGTGCCCTTGGGCGCGCATGGGTTTGCACAATGCACGCCATTGGCTCAGCAAACGGTAACCAGGCTGGGCTTCACTTTGGCAGAGTTTCGGTTTTCTGCCTGTACCGGTTGGTCCGGCAATCCGCAGCCGAAGTTGCTCCACGACCTTGGAAATACGCCATGAGTGCTGATCAAATTTTGCCAACAGAACACACCCATGAGTCCCAGCAGTCCAAATCACTGGCGGCACTATTTCCGCTATGGTTGTGGTGTTTGCCCTTTGCAGTGTTTGGTGTGACCGCGCCGTTGTGGCTTCATACCTGGGAGCCGAGGGTGTTTATTGACATCAACACACTGTGCGCGCCAGTGGCTGCGCAGGTTTGGACCGGCTTGTCTTTGCTGGGCAACGGCTGGGGTGTGCTTGGCGTTACGGCTCCGCTTTTAATGCATTCACCTCGGCTAATGTGGGCGTGGTTGTGTGCTGCACCGTTTGCGATTGTTTTTGCGCGCACCGGCAAAGCGTTGTTGGAAAGTCCGCGTCCCGCGGCGGTTGTGGACAACAGCCAAATACGTGTTGTGGGCGAGCTTTTGCATAACGTGTCCATGCCCTCTGGCCACACTACAACGGCGTTTGCTGTGTTGTCGGCAATCTACTTTGCACTGAATGCGCAGCAGAAGAAAAACCATTGGTGGCTGCTGGTGCTGGCTTGTGGCACAGGCCTGTCGCGCATTGCCGTGGGCGCCCACTGGCCTGGAGACGTGGCGGTAGGCGCCAGCCTGGGGCTGCTTTCTGGGTTACTGGGGAATGTATTGTTAGCCCGCATGTCGCAGCACCATTTCCAGTCGCAGGCTTGGTCACTTCGGGCGGTTGCAGTGTTCGTGGCTGTGGCTGTGTTTCAGCTGGTGACCGAAGAACTGGACTTTGCTGAAAACCAGCCACTGCAGTGGGGTGTTGCTGCGGTAGCAACGGTTTATTTACTGGCGTTTGCCATGCGCAGCGCCAAGGCGCTGAGGGCATCATAGGCCGTACCAGCCAGCGGGTCCCAATTCGCCACGGCGGTTGATTGTCTGGCAATGGCGGCGCTGTCGCCCCGCGCTGCGGGGCCGGTTAGCGCGCCCACTGGCCCGTGACGAAGAATGTTGGTGACCGCATTTTTTAACAGCGATTCGCGCAGACCTGGCAGCAAAGCGGTAGGCACTCCGCTAGCACGCCAGGCGTCTTCGGCCAGTTTTTGCAGTACCGGCAGAAAGTTGGTAGCAAACACTGCGGCTGCGTGGTAGAGCAGTTTTTGGTCGCTTTCTATGCTGAAGCACTGCGCACCGATGTGTTCAAACGCGGGGCTGAGTGAAGCGACTGCTTCACGGTCGCCCTCCAGCGCGCAAGCAGTGCCTGGAAACTGCTCGATAGCGGCTGCCGCTGACGAAAAACTTAAAATGCAGTGTGCGCTGGCGGTATGCCAACCAATGGCCGCCAGTGGTGCCAACACGGTGCTCGGCAAAGCACCGCTGCAATGAAAAACAATCGAAGCTGCACACGGTGGTGTTGCAGTTCCGCTGGAAAGTGCCAAAGCCTTTGCTGCATCTGCAATGTGAACATCCTGGACGCCAATCATCCACACATCGGCTGGGCGCATGGCCGTAACAAATTGCACTGGATGCCCCGCGCCAATTTGCGCACAGGCGTCGTCAGCGCTGGCAAGAGATGTCGTCAGTACATCTTGAATAGCAAACACACTGTGCCTGTGCCATAGGTGGGCCAATGCTCGCCCTACTTTGCCGCACCCCACCACATTGAGCTTTTTCATACATCCATTGTCATCAAACCACCAGCGGATCTTCTTGCATGGCTTCGATTTGCTCATCGAGCATCTGTACTTGGCCCTGCCAGTAGTCGCTGGAGCCAAACCACGGAAAGTTCACCGGAAAGGTGGGGTCGCTCCATCGCCGAGCCAGCCAGGCGCTGTAGTGAATCAAGCGCAGCGTGCGTAGCGGCTCAATCAGCGCTAGCTCTGCGCGATCAAACTCACGGAACTGCTCGTACCCGTCCACCAGTGCGCCTAACTGCCGCGTGCGCTGCTGGCGGTCACCGCTGAGCAGCATCCAAAAGTCTTGCACCGCCGGTCCCATGCGCGCGTCGTCCAGGTCCACAAAGTGCGGGCCAGGGCCGGTGGCTGGGGCCGCATCAGCGGGGGTCCACAAAATATTGCCAGGGTGGCAGTCGCCGTGCAGGCGTAGCAGGCGAATGCCGTCGGTACCCACATTTTTAATGCCATTTTTGCCTGTAGAGCCCGTCAGTGTTGCGTAACCAGCTATTAAATCAATAGCATCCTGGCACTTGCGAGTCCATAGCGATTGCACGTCCAGCGGCACTTTGTTGTTCTCCAGCAGCCATTGCATGGGCTCGGTACCAAAGGTGGCCAGGTTCAGCGCGGGGCGGTGCACAAATGGCTGTTTTGCGCCCACCGTGTGGATGCGGGCAAGAAAGCGGCCTATCCATTCCAGCACCTCGCCATCGTCTAGTTCCGGTGCGCGACCACCGCGTCGTGGACTCACGCTGAAGGCAAATCCACCAAAGTGGTGCAGAGTTTGGTCATTCAGCGTCAGTGGGCCAATTGCAGGCACTTCAACCGCCATGAGTTCGGCGGCAAAGCTGTGTTCTTCCAAAATTTGCGCATCGCTCCAGCGCTGGGGGCGGTAAAACTTGGCCACAACCGAGGTGCCATCTTCCAGCTGCACTTGGTAGACGCGGTTTTCGTACGACGACAGGGCAGTTAGCCGGCCATCACCGCGCAGCCCTGCAAATTCCAGGGCATCCAGAACCAGGTCAGGCGTGAGAGCCTCAAAGGCATGGGTTGCAGTTGTCATGCTCCGATTGTCTACCCCAGCGGCCCTAGATCATCACCATACGTTGATGGGGTGTCGGCATCAGAGTCGGAGTAGCCCGTGGCCTGCGCAGCCGCGCGCTTTTCAGGCGCACCCAGGTGCTCAAATGGCAACGATTGTTTTACCAGTATCACGGTGCATGGCGCATCCATGGCCACTTTGATGGGTACTGTGGCCATAAAGCGTTGTGTTTTTAGGCCGCGGGTGGCTGCACCCATGACGATCACGCTCACGTGATTGCCGCGTGCGTAGTCCAGCAGTGCCTGTGCGGGGTCACCAGATTCCAGTACATGGCACGATACTTGGTGGCCGCCTTGGTCTAGCGGCTGGGCCCAATGGTGCAGGGCGGCAAGGTAGCGGCGATGTATGTTGGTTTCGCTCCTTTCCTCTTCAGACGTGCTGGAATGACCGACGGAGATAACCGTTACGCAGGCCAGACGAGCACCAGGGCGTGTGCCCAGCGAGCGGGCCACCGCTTGGCGCAGGGAGTACAGCGTGGCATCGGTCACGTCTTTGTGGGGCACGGCCACCATGACGATGGGCACTTCGGCAATTTGATGGGACGGTATTGGGCTGGGCTGGTAATGCATGCCAGCGGCCTTGATCCAGCGCTTGAAATGGGTGCTGAACTTGGTGCCAGTTATGTTGGTTCCGCGTTGGGTGATTTGTACGTGGGTGGGGTGACGCAGGTCAAACGCCAAGTGCGCTGCCGAGGGGTAGCGCCTAGCGGCCTCGGGCTCAAGGCAGCGCATCACCACCTCTTGCAGCCAAGCGGGCATAGCAGGGCTCAGTTTGCGAGGGGGTGTTGGGTCTATCCACATGCGCTGGCGCAGTCCGGCTGCTGTTTGTGGTTCGCCAAATGGCAGTGCACCTGTGCACAGCTGGTACAGCATCACGCCAATGGCAAAAATGTCGCTGCGGGGGTCACCCCGCACCCCCACCACTTGCTCTGGTGCGATCCAGGCCGGCGACCCTACTGCTTTGCGTAGTTGTTCTGCCAATAGGTCGGGGTAGTGGGCATGCCACGAAAGACCAAAATCCAGCAGCACCACGCTGCCGTTTTCGCGCAGCAGCACGTTGGCGGGTTTGAGGTCCAGGTGCACGGCGTTTTGCTGGTGCAGCGCGTGAGCTGCATTGGCCACGGCGACGCCCAGTTTGGTGACCTCATCGAAGCTGGCCCCCAGCTCGCTGTCCAGCCAGTGTTGCAGGGTGCGCCCATGCACGTACTCCATGGCCAGATAGGGCACGCGGTCCAAATCCCCGGCAGCCACAAACCGTGGCACATGGGTGCCGGTGAGCACTTGCATGATCTGGCTTTCCACCTCAAAGCTCACAATATTCTCAGCGCCGTCGCCCGCAGTCATGCGCGGAATTTTCATGGCCATGGGAAAGCCAATGCTTTGGCGGCTGTCTGTAAAACGCACTTGGTAAATGTGCGCCATGCCACCGGAGTGAATGCACTCCTCAATGGTGAAGCCGTCGAGCTGCGTGCCGGGCTCCAGGAGTTTCATCGCCCTATCTCCAGTCGCTCTGCAAAGAATGCAGGCAGCCCAGCTTTGAGAATCGCCGCTGCCGCTGCCGTATGGTTATAGGGCACGCGGTGAAAGGTAAGCTGGGCGCGCTCGGTGTCCAACATGGCGTACATGGCAGCAGGTTTGCCATCGCGCGGCTGGCCTACTGAGCCCACTGTAGCCAGCCATTGGCGACGTTTTGGGACGGGGAGTGCCACCCCCGCATGGGGACAAAACTTCATCAGGCCGGATGAAGCACCCCGGTAATACAAAGTTTGCGCATGCACATGGCCGCCAAACACGTAGCGCACGCTGGCCCAAGCCGCCGTTGCAGCATTCAGACTGGCTGTGGCCGCGCGTTCGTCGTACACATAACGCCATAGCTCAGGGCCATCTGCACTGGCGTGTACCAGTAGCACGGTGTCTTGTTGGTGGGTCAGCGGCAAGGAATCTAGCCACTGGCGCTGTAGTGGGTTTAAGCTGTCGTGGGTCCATTGAGCGGTGCTCTCGCCCATGGTTTTGACACTGGCAGGAGGGTTGACCGCCATGGCATCGTGGTTGCCTTTGAGCACCATGGCGCCTTCTTCGGTCATGAGCATGACACGGTCGACAACGGCACCCGGGTCGGCACCGTAGCCCACCATATCGCCCAAGAAAGCAAAACGCTGAGCCCGCTGGGCGCGTGCATGTGCAAGACAAGCATCCAGAGCTTGAATGTTGCTGTGGATATCTGACAGCAGTGCCAGTTTCATGAAATCTCCGTGTCCCGATTTGAATTGTTTGAGCCACATCATGCAGCAACTGACTGACGCAGTGTTTGAAAGTCACGTTGTTTTTACATACCAATTCAAATTCGACCATGGGACACCAGCCCCAACCTTGGTTGGGGCCGTGCAATCAGCGCTGGGCTTAATTCATTTCAGGTTCGTTGCGTTCCCCAAACGACAGCACTTTGTCGTCTGCGCTGAAGTCAACATCAAACACTTTGGCTTGGGTGTGTTCGGGGTTACCCAACACGCCGTACGTCCAGGTGCGGCCTGGCTCTGCGCGGTATTTCACGTTATGGGCTGGGCGACCTAAGGCGTTGCGTACCTCGGCGCGGGACATGCCCACTTTGACCAAAGTTTCTTGGCTGGCCGTGACAACGAAGCCTGTTGCTGCGTAGACTGAGCAAACGCCAACTAAAAGTGCAGCACCTAAAGTTGCGCGCAATGTGGCGGAGACGGAGGGATTTTTGATGGTGATGGACATAGCTTCCTTGTAATAAGTAAAGGCCCTGCAACGCAGGCACGCTAAGCGTGCTGCCATCAGCTCACCGGCGGGCACAACCCGAAGCTGACCCTTGGAGATTGCGCTCCCCAGAATCAGACGTCGGTGCCCAAACGAACAGTTACACCACGGTGATGGTTACTTCAACATTGCCACGTGTGGCGTTGGAGTAAGGGCACACCGCGTGGGCTTTGTCTACCAAGGCCTGTGCTGTTGCACGGTCCATGCCGGGCACGGTGACTGCCAACTGCACTTCAATACCAAAGCCTTGAGGAATTGCGCCAATGCCAACGGTGGCTTCAATGCTGGTGTCAGCTGGCATTGCGATCTTTTGTGTTGCTGCTACGTATTTCATAGCACCAATGAAGCATGCGCTATAGCCGGCAGCGAACAACTGTTCTGGGTTTACGCCCCCGCCTGCGCCGCCCATTTCTTTGGGAGTGGTGAGTTTGACGTCAATGAGGCCATCCGAGGTGCGGGTGGTGCCGTCGCGGCCGCCGGTCGATGTGGCGTGGGCTTGGTAAACAACTTTTTCAACTTTGGTGGTCATGGTGAGTCCTAAAAAATGCTCGGTGTGAGCGGGGTAAAAATCGGCACAGGCGGTAGAGAGCAGTAAAAAGCGAAGGAGTGCTTGCTTAGGCAATAGCGTCGGTGCCTGCTGGGCTTGTGTCCTTAGTCAGCCGCTGGCGCAGCGCCTGGACTTGTTGGGTTAAGGCCATGAGCTCTGGAACAGGGCAACTTGCGGCCTGCACCAGGCAAGCAGGTACTGCACCCGCTCTGTTTTTGAGTTTGCGACCTTCGGCGGTCAGGCTGACCAGTACGCGGCGCTCGTCTTCGGCGGCGCGTTGGCGTGTGAGCCAGCCACTGGCTTCCATGCGTTTGAGTAGCGGTGTGAGCGTGCCAGAGTCTAGGTACAGGCGTTCGCCCAAGGCAGATACGGTTAACCCATCTTGCTCCCACAGCACCAGCATCACCAGGTACTGCGGGTAGGTTAGGCCCAGCGTTTCCAGCAGTGGCTTGTACAGCTTGGTCATGGCCAGCGAGGTGGAATACAACGCAAAACACAGCTGGTTGTCTAGCAGAAGGGCTGCGTTGACTTGTGGCGAGGTTGTTGTGGAAGGCATGTTTGAATTGTAGCGCGCAATTAAATTGCGTGCAATTTAATTTGTGGACTTAAAAGAAGTGATCCAGATCAGCTGCGGGTAAACCGGGTTGGCAGTGTGGCGCGCATGCGATAACTTTAGCTGTCGTATTTGGGTGTGAAAGCAAAGTAAAGGGCGCGTTATGTTGGACTACATCATTGTGGGCGGTGGCTCGGCGGGTTGCGTGCTGGCGGCCCGCTTAACCGAAGATCCCGCCATTCAGGTGGTACTGCTAGAAGCTGGCCCCGCCGACACCAGCGTGATGATTCATTGCCCCGCAGGTCTGGCTGCAATCGCCAAGACCGGCGAGGCCAACTGGAAGTTTGAAACCACGCCCCAGCCCGGTCTGAATGGCCGCCGGGGCTACCAGCCGCGCGGCAAGGTGCTGGGTGGCTCCAGCTCAGTCAACGCCATGATTTACACCCGTGGCCAGCGCGAAGACTACGACCACTGGGCCGCGCTGGGCAATACCGGGTGGAGCTTTGACGAGGTGCTGCCGTATTTCAAAAAGTCCGAAAGCAACGCGCGTGGCGCAGACGCGCTGCATGGTGGCGATGGCCCCTTGCATGTGCAAGACCTGACCAGCCCAAACGTTTTGGGCCCGCAGTTTGTTCAAGCCGGAGTGCAGGCGGGCTATGTTGCCAACCCCGACTTCAACGGCCCCACCCAAGAGGGTGTTGGGGTGTACCAGGTGACCCACAAAAATGGCGAACGCTTCAGCGCCGCCAAGGCTTACCTCACGCCTAACCTGAACCGGCCTAATTTGCATGTGCTGACCGGCGCGCACACCACCCGCATCGTGATGGAAAAGAAGCGGGCCGTGGGTGTGGAGTTTGTGCACCAGGGCGAAACCAAGCAGCTACGTGCCGCGCGCGAAGTGCTGCTGTGCGCCGGTGCGCTGCAGTCGCCACAGATTTTGATGCTCTCTGGCATTGGCCCGCACGACCATTTGGTGAAAAACGGCATTGCCACCGTGCACGACTTGCCCGGCGTGGGCCAAAACCTGCATGACCACATTGACGTGGTGCAGGTGGTGAACGCCCCGGCATTGAAAAACACCTTTGGCGTGTCATTGCACGGATTGATTGCCGGATTCAAAGGCATCTTTGAATGGCGCAGCAAACGCACGGGCATGCTAACGACGAACTTCGCTGAGGCGGGTGGTTTTGTCAAAAGCCAGCCCGAGGAGCGCACGCCCGATTTGCAGTTTCACTTTGCCATTGCCAAGTTGGTGAACCATGGCCGCACCACGGTACTGGGCCACGGCTTTTCGTGCCATGTGTGTCTGCTGCGTCCCTTGAGCCGGGGCAGTCTGACACTGGCCAGCAAAGACCCGTTTGCCGCACCGCTGATCGACCCCAACTTTTTGGGGGAGCGGGACGATGTGGAGCGGCTGATGCGCGGCTTCAAGCAAATGCGCAAGCTGCTCAACCAGCCTGCGCTGACGCAGTGGGGTGGAAAAGAGTCGGCCCGTTCTATCCACGCCACCAGCGACCTGCAGATTGAGCAGTTCATCCGCGACCACGCCGACACGGTGTACCACCCGGTGGGTACCTGCCGCATGGGTAATGGCAAAACGGGTCAAGGAAACATGGATGTGGTGAACCATGAGCTGCGGGTGCACGGTGTGCAGGGCCTGCGTGTGGTGGACGCATCCATCATGCCGCAGGTGGTGAGCGGCAACACCAATGCGCCCACCATCATGATTGCCGAAAAAGCGGCGGACATGATCAAGGCGGCACAAATCGCCTAGTTACTTTGCGAAGCGTTTGCGCGTCAGT
>JBEANP010000078.1:0-10502 GCA_041165385.1 Pseudomonadota bacterium
GCCTCGGTCAAGTCGGCGTTTTGGGCATCTAAAAATTGCTTACGCTCACGTGCTGCAGCCAGCTCGTCCAGTGCAGCCAGATTGACGGCACCCAGTGCGGAAATTTCGCGGTGGATGCGGTCAATATCGCTTTGCATGCCAAACAGGCGCACGTTGCCATCTTGGATGCTTTGCTCGATGGCCGCCAAGTCGGCCTGTGCATCTTGCAGCTGCTGTTCGTATTGCTCAAAGCCAAGGCGCGCGGCTTGTTCTTTGAGCTGGAATTCGGTAATGCGCTGGCGCAAGGGGTCTAACTCGCGCTCTAGCTGCATGCGGCGCTCGTCGCTGGCACGCAGCTTGGCGGTCAGGTCGTCGTATTCGCTGCGCTTGGTGCCCAGGGCTTGTTCGCGCTCCATCTTCAAAGCCAGTGCGTTTTGCAATCCCGCTTGGGCAGCGGCATCGGTCAAACGCGTCAGTTCGGCTTGGGCTCGCTGTTCTTCCGCCAACACAGATTGTGTTTGCTGCAGGGCTGTTTCTATGGCACGGCTCAGCTCGGCATTGCGGGCCTGCAGGCTGCGTTGGGCAAAAGCGGCTTCTTGCGCCTGGCGCTCTAGACTGCGCTGCTGCTCGCGGCACTGCACCAGCTTGCGCTGGGCTTCAATCACATGCTCTTCCAACTGGGCGTGGCGTTCTTGGCTATCCGCCAACTGCATATCCAGCGACTCGAAGCGTTCTTCGGCTGTGGCACGTCGTTCTTGCAGGTCGTCTAGCTGGGCTTCAACTTCGGCCAAGTCGGCGTCAATCTGCGCACTGCGGGCACGCGTTTGCTCCAGCATTTGCGATAAGCGCAGCGTTTCAACCTGCAACGCGTGGGTGCGGCTTTGCGCCTCTGCAGCGTCGCGTCGCACCACTACCAGGCGCTGCGCGCTTTCGGCGTAAGCGAACTCGGCGCGCGCCAACGCCAAACGGGCCTCGCTGGCAATCAGTACCTGCGCACGCAGCTCTTTTTCCAAATTTTCAATTTCCTGGGCGCGGGCCAACAGGCCTGCCTGCTCAGAGTCTTGGGCATAAAAGCTCACGCTGTACGCGGTAACCACATGACCAGACTTCACGTAAATACAACTACCCGGCTGCAGTGCGTCGCGCTGCGCCATCGCATCTTCCAGGCTGGCAGCTGTAAAACAGCCTTGCAGCCAATCGGTCAACACGGCTTTTTGCCCCGCATCACTGACCCGCAGCAAGTCGGAGAGGCGTGGCAATACGGAAGCTGCCTGCGGCACGGATGCCAAGGGCGGGCTGAAAAAGGACAGTTTGGCTGGGGGCGCATCGCTCGCAAAAGCACGGACCATTTCAAGCCGAGACACTTCCAATGCACCCAAGCGCTCACGCAGTGCGCCTTCCAGCGCGTTTTCCCAGCCCTGTTCGACGTGAATGCGACTCCACAGGCCTTGCAAGTGGTCCAGCCCGTGCTTGGCTAGCCAAGGCTGCAACTTGCCGTCGGTTTTGACCCTTTCTTGCAGCGCTTTCAGCGCGTCCAGGCGGGCCGAAAAATCCGCCTGTCGGGCCGACTCGGTGTTGACCGATTGCTGTTGCGTGCGTCTGGCCTCGTCCAGCTGTGGCACAGTTTCTTGCAATTCATGCAAACGTGCCTCGGCCACTTGCAGGCCTTCTTGAGAGGCTTCGAGCTGCTCTTGCAAACTGGCCAGTTTGGTCTCATCAGGCGCACCCAGCGCATTGCGGTCTGACGCCAAGCGTTCGCGGCGAGTAGTCAATTGGCGCGACTGCTCTTCAATGCCGCGTTGCTCAGCGGCCAGCACCTGAATTTGCTGTTGCACCTGCACCACGCTGCTGCGCTGCATGTTTGCATTGGTTTGGGTGGTGGTAACGGCATCTTCCAGCTCAGGGAGTTGTTGCGATTGCTCTTCTACCTGTGCGGCCAGCAGCTCGGTTTGCTCATCACCCAGCATGGCCAGCTCGGCCAGGCGTTCTATCTCGGCTTGTGCATCGTCTTTGCGGGTGGCCCATTGGCTCACTTGCTCTTTGAGGGTGAGCAAGCGTTGCTCCACGCGTTGGCGGCCTTCCACCACAAAACGAATTTCTGCCTCCAGTCGGCCCACGTCAGTGCTGGCTTCGTACAACAGACCTTGCGCTTGGTTAACCTGATCACCCGCCGCGTAGTGCGCCTGGCGCACTTTTTCCAGTTCGGACTCAATGCTGCGCAGGTCGGCCATGCGGGACTCCAGCGCATTGACCGCCCCCAGGCCTTCTGACTGCACCTTGGCCCGGTCACTTTGGGCTTCGGCACGCTTTAGAAACCATTGCTGGTGCTGCTTTAAAGTGACTTCCGCTTGCAGCGCGTTGTATTTTTGCGCCACCTCGGCCTGCTTTTCCAGCTTGTCGAGGTTGGTATTCAGTTCACGCAAGATGTCGTCCACACGCGTTAAATTTTCGCGGGTGTCTGAAAGGCGGTTTTCGGTTTCGCGGCGGCGCTCTTTGTATTTGGAGACGCCTGCAGCCTCCTCCAGAAACAGACGCAGCTCCTCTGGCTTAGATTCAATGATCCGGCTGATAGTGCCCTGGCCAATGATGGCGTAGGCGCGGGGCCCCAAGCCAGTGCCCAAGAACACGTCTTGCACATCGCGGCGGCGCACCGGCTGGTTGTTGATGAAATAGCTGCTGCCACCATCGCGGGTCAGCACGCGCTTGACTGCAATTTCACCAAACTGGCCCCACTGGCCGCCGGCACGGTGGTCTGCGTTATCAAATACCAGCTCCACGCTAGAGCGGCTCGCTGGTTTGCGGGTGGTGGTGCCGTTAAAAATAACGTCTTGCATGGATTCGCCACGCAATTCGCTGGCCCGGCTCTCGCCCAGCACCCAGCGCACCGCATCCATGATGTTGGACTTGCCGCACCCGTTGGGCCCTACTACCCCGACCAATTGACCAGGCAACAGGAAGTTAGTGGGTTCCGCGAAAGACTTAAAGCCCGATAACTTAATGGAATTGAGACGCACAAAAAAAACAATCTGCCCTAGGCACAAATGGGGCTGGAATTACATAAATATCGTGACAGCGAACACTCTCTCAATGATAACTAGTCAAATATTTTGGTGATGTTGCCCCAATATTTACGTTTTGCCATGGGTGCTTAAATAGTCGGAAACCTCTTTCAGCAACCGGTCCAATTTAGGTCGCAAATCTGCGTAAGCGTTACGCACGTCAGTAGCAGAGTCAGTTTTGCTCATCGACTCAACCTTGAATAGGTCATCACAGAGCTGCGTTGTACAAAAAATAGGCAAAAACCCTTTTAATGGATGCAGCAAGGTGTTCGCTTGGGCAACGTCTCCATGATCTAGGCTGTCCGCAATTAGCGATATGTCTTTGGCCAATGTTTCATCCAACATGACTAACATCTCCACCATCGTAGAAGCATCACCAATTTGCGACATGGCAAGCTGCGTATCCAGGTAAATGGGGGTTGAATCCCCGAGCAGTGACGGCATGGTTACTCCTAATTTTGGCTCAAGTGCATTGTAAGTTGGCACCCCAAACCAAAGTCTACGGGTTGCTCGGGGATAATCGGGGGCTATGAATCCCAATCTGTCACAGTTGCAAGCGTATCCATTTGAGCGCTTACGAAAGCTGTTTTCTACCGTTGCACCCAATCCCGCGTACCGTCCCATCAGCCTTGGAATTGGCGAGCCGCGCCACCCCAGACCTGATTAAAAAAGCCTATTGCGATGCCATCATGGCACCCGATGGGGGGCTGTCTGTTTACCCGGCCACAGCAGGTGAATTGACGCTGCGCAATGCTATCTCACGATGGATTGATAGACGCTATGGCCTGACAGTAGACGCCGCCACACAAATTCTTCCTGTCAATGGATCCCGGGAAGCCCTGTTCGCTTTTGCCCAAACGGTTCTAAGCCCTGCATTCAATCCCGCTGCGGGCCACGCATTGGTGGTGTGCCCGAACCCGTTCTATCAAATTTACGAAGGCGCAGCCTACTTATCAGGCGCCCAGCCCTACTTTGTAGCGTCAGACCCGAAACGCAATTTCGCCCAAGACTGGGATAGCGTGCCCGCCGACGTGTGGGCCCGCACCCAGCTGCTGTTCGTCTGCTCGCCGGGCAATCCTGCCGGAGCAGTAATGCCACTGGAAGAGTGGAAAAAGCTGTTTGACCTGAGTGACCGCTATGGTTTTGTCATTGCCTCCGACGAGTGCTACAGCGAAATTTACTTTCGCGAAGAAGCCCCGTTGGGGGGGCTAGAGGCTGCCGCCAAATTAGGTCGCGCAGATTTTAAAAACCTGCTGATTTTTACCAGCCTTTCCAAACGCAGCAATGTGCCAGGCATGCGCAGCGGGTTTTGTGCTGGGGATGCTGCGTTGATAAAGCAATTTTTGCTGTACCGCACCTACCACGGCAGCGCCATGAGTACCGTGGTGCAGGCTGCAAGCATAGCTGCCTGGAATGATGAACAGCACGTGGTGGACAACCGGGCCAAGTACCGGGCCAAATTCGCCCAAGTCACCCCCATCCTGAGCGCGGTAATAGATGTGGCCTTGCCCGATGCAGGCTTCTATTTGTGGGCAGCCGTGCAAGGCAGCGATGTTGATTTCGCCCGCGACTTGCTGGCTCTTTACAATGTGACGGTGTTGCCAGGGAGCTACTTGGCACGAGAGGTGGAGGGCCACAACCCTGGCGCAGGACGCATCCGCATGGCATTGGTGGCCGAAACCGCCGAATGTGTCGAAGCCGCCCAACGTATTGCCCAGTTTGTTCAATCCCGAGTTTGATAACCAGAAAAGACCCCTATGAGCCAACAACTCCAACAAGTCATTGAAGCCGCGTGGGAAGACCGCGCCAATATATCCATCGCCTCCGCATCGGCCGAAGTCCGCGATGCCGTGGAGCACGTTTTGAATGAACTCGACGCCGGCCGCCTGCGCGTGGCCACGCGTGAAGCAGTTGGCCAGTGGACCACCCACCAGTGGATCAAAAAAGCTGTGCTGCTGAGTTTTCGTCTGAAAGACAACGCCATCATTCAAAGCGGAGACCTGGGCTTTTACGACAAGGTCTCCACTAAATTTACAGGTATGTCGGAGGCTGAACTCAAGGCCACAGGTGTTCGCGTAGTGCCACCGGCTGTGGCGCGCCGCGGCAGCTTCCAGGGTAAGGGAGTGGTATTGATGCCGTCGTATTGCAACATTGGCTCCTATGTGGACGAAGGCTCCATGGTCGATGCCTGGGCCACTGTTGGTTCTTGTGCACAGATCGGCAAAAACGTGCACCTTAGCGGCGGTGTTGGCATTGGCGGAGTGCTAGAACCCATGCAAGCCGGCCCCACCATCATTGAAGACAACTGCTTTATCGGCGCACGGTCTGAGGTGGTAGAAGGTGTGATCGTGGAAGAAAATTCGGTTATTTCCATGGGCGTGTACATCGGCCAAAGCACCAAAATTTATGACCGCGCAACCGGTACCGTGACCTACGGCCGCATTCCATCTGGTTCTGTTGTGGTATCGGGCAATCTGCCCTCTGCCGATGGCAAGTACAGCTTGTATTGCGCCGTGATCGTCAAGCGCGTAGATGCCCAAACTCGGGCCAAAACCGCGCTAAACGACCTGCTGCGCGATTAAGCTGGAACCAAAGTCAACGCTATGGCAACCACACCCTCTGCGAATAGCGGGACGATGGAGCGAATTCTTCGCTTGATGTCGGAAAAAAAGGCTTCGGACGTGTATTTGTCGGCGTTTTCTCCGGCATTGATCAAAATCAACGGGCAATGCGTGGCTATCAACGCGCAGCTATTGCCGGCCGATGCGCCTAAAAACCTGCTGGCGGAGGTACTGCCCGCTGACTACATTGCCGAGCTTGAGTCGGAAGGTGAGCTCAACATAGGGTTTCCCATTCCTGGTGTAGGCCGCTTTCGGGTAAGTGCCATGCGCCAACGTGGCACTTATGCTGCGGTGATACGCTTTATCGCTGTGGAAGTGCCTTCGTTGGCCAGTCTGTTGGTCCCCATGATGCTTGGCGACCTCATCATGGAAAAACGCGGTTTGATTTTGATGGTGGGTGCCACAGGTGCGGGGAAAAGCACCACGATGGCCGCCATGTTGGATCATCGCAACGAATACCAGTCAGGCCACATTCTCACCATCGAGGACCCCATCGAATTTTTGTTTAGGAACAAAAAATCTGTGGTCAATCAACGTGAAATTGGCACGGACACCAAGTCGTTACAGGTAGCTCTGAAAAATGCACTTCGCCAAGCGCCTGATGTGATCATGATTGGTGAAATTCGCGACAGAGAGACGATGTCGGCTGCACTTGCGTACGCACAGTCGGGGCATTTGTGTCTCGCTACCATGCACGCCAACAACAGCTATCAGGCGCTCAACCGTATTTTGAGCTTTTATCCTGTCGAAGTCCGCCCCACCATGCTCGACGATTTGGCCACTTCGCTGAAAGCTGTGGTTTCGCAGCGCTTGCTTCGCAGCACCACTGGTGCGCGTATTCCGGCGGTTGAAGTACTTGTCAACACTAAATTGGTTGAAGACATGATCGCTGCTGGCGACTTTTCTGGCATACAAGATGCCATGGAAAAATCCATGGCAGAAGGATCTCAAACGTTTGAGCAAGATATTGCACGCCTCGTGCTCGGCGGTTTGGTCGATCGTAAAGAAGGCCTTGCCTATGCAGATTCACCCACCAACCTCATGTGGCGCCTGCAAAACGATTTCACAAAAGTGCACGCTGCTGCCGTGGCACAAGAAGAGGATGAGCATGCCTCCTTTACCGAAATAACCCTGGATGTGAAGCACTGATGTCTGAAACGCTGTATTTGGCGGAACAATTGATCGCTCGCGCCTCTGTCACGCCGCTGGACGGAGGGTGCCAACCACTCATTGCAGAGCGCTTGAGCGCCATAGGGTTTGCGTGCGAAACTCTGATCAGTGGCCCAGACACTTTTTCCGTTACCAATTTGTGGGCAAAAAGACTGGGGACCCCCGTCGAAATTGCGCAATCAGCTACTAATTCAATAGCAAAAAGTCAACCGCTTAAAACGCTTGTGTTTGCAGGGCACACCGACGTAGTACCAACTGGGCCGCTCGCTGAATGGCTATCACCGCCGTTTACCCCCAGTTACCGCGATGGTCGGCTATATGGCCGAGGTGCAAGCGACATGAAAACTTCTTTGGCTGCCTTTGTAGTGGCTGCCGAAGAATTCATTGTCGCCAACCCCAACCCCCAAATCAATATCGCCATGCTGCTCACCAGCGACGAAGAAGGCCCTGCCAACGACGGCACGGTGGTGGTGTGCAACGCATTGAAAGCGCGTGGCGAGGTGCTGGACTATTGCATCGTGGGTGAACCCACTTCGGTAGAGCGCACCGGCGACATGATTAAAAACGGCCGCCGCGGCACCATGAGCGGCAAACTCACGGTCAAAGGCGTGCAGGGCCATATTGCCTACCCCCAGCTAGCCAAAAATCCTATTCATTTGGTAGCCCCTGCTTTGGCTGATCTGGTGGGTATGACGTGGGACCAAGGCAATGAATTTTTTCCACCCACCACATGGCAGGTGAGCAACATTCACGGGGGTACGGGAGCCAGCAATGTCATCCCCGGTACGGTGGTGATTGATTTCAATTTTCGTTTCTCTACTGAGTCCACGCCCATATCGCTGCAAAAACGCCTAGCCAGTGTTCTCGAAAAACACGAGCTGGAATACGACCTGGCCTGGACGCTTGGCGGACTGCCGTTTCTCACTACACCCGGCCCACTGGTGGAGGCCGTGCGCAGCGCCATACTTGCAGAAACCGGCATCACAACGCAACTGTCTACCACTGGCGGCACCAGCGATGGACGCTTTATTGCGCAAATTTGCTCTCAGGTCATCGAGGTGGGCCCGCCCAACGCCACCATTCACAAGATCAATGAGTACGTGGCCGTGGCTGACATCGAGCCATTGAAAAACATTTACCGCCGGGTCCTGGAAAACCTGAACCTTCAGGCTACCCTATGACCCTTCGGGAATTGATCGAATCGTCAGCACAGCAGCTGACCGAGGCAGAAGTGTCGTTTGGCCATGGCACCACCAATGCGTTTGACGAAGCCGCCTGGCTGGTATTGCACAGCCTGGGCCTGCCATTGGATACCACTGTTCGGGGAGAAGATTCAGAGCAAAATCGGCTTGTAGCCCCCGAGGAACGTGCGCAAGCAGCTACTCTTTTGATAGCACGCATCACCACTCGTAAACCCGCCGCTTACCTCACCCACGAAGCCTGGTTACAGGGGGTTGCGTTTTTTGTGGACGAACGCGTGATCGTGCCGCGCTCTCTGATTGCGGAGCTGCTGGTGGACGGCGGCATTGACTACTGGCTCAAGCAAAGCAGCCACACGGTTTTGGATTTGTGCACCGGCAACGGCAGTCTGGCGGTGATTGCTGCCATGGTGTACCCCGATGTGGTGGTGGACGCCGCCGATATTTCTGGTGACGCGTTGGCCGTGGCCCGTATCAATGTGGATAAGCATGATTTGGCGCAACGCATTACCTTGTTGGAGTCGGACGGCTTGCACAACGTACGCGGGCCTTATGACCTGATTCTGTGCAACCCGCCCTATGTCAATGCCAAAAGCATGGCCGCCCTGCCCCCTGAATATTTGGCTGAGCCGTTTATTGCGCTCGATGGCAACCAAAATGGGGGCTCCGATGGCATGGATTTCGTTCGCAGCTTGCTGCGCGATGTGTCCCGACACATGGCACCGGATGGCGTGCTGGTGCTGGAGATTGGCAATGAACGCGCGTTTTTCGAGGCCGCATTCCCCATGCTGGAAGTAGTTTGGCTGGACACCAGTGCAGGCGAGGACCAAGTTGTACTGATTCCCCGAGAAGCGCTGACCCGCTCAAATGACCGCCAATGAACTTTAGTGGCCACTCGCTGCCATATTCGCTCCTGAGCACCACATTGCTAGCCTACGGGCAACGCCAGCCGCCACATTGTGGCGATTGGCGTATTCTTTTTGATACCTGTTTTCGCGCTCGGCGCTTTAGAAATTAACCATGATTACTCTGAAAAATGTCACCCTTCGCCGCAGTGCCAAGGTGTTGCTGGAAAGCGCTTCCGTCACACTCAACCCCGGTGAAAAAGTAGGCCTGGTAGGGCGCAACGGCGCTGGCAAGTCGTCGCTGTTTGCACTGCTAAATGGCAATTTGCATGAAGACGCGGGCGAGTACTACATTCCGGCCCAATGGCGCATGGGCCAGGTAGCCCAGGACATGCCCGAGACCGACCAAGCCGCTACCGACTTTGTTGTGGAAGGCGACACTGCACTCAATGCGGCCCGTGCCGAGGTGGCCGCTGCCGAAGCCACAGACGACTATGACCGTATGGCGAACGCTTATATGGCGTTGCATGACGCAGGCGAGCACGATGCTCCGTCGCGCGCGCAAGCCCTTATCCTGGGCTTGGGCTTTAAAACCACAGAGCTGGAAAATCCGGTCAACAGCTTCTCGGGGGGCTGGCGCATGCGCCTGCAGCTGGCCCGCGCGCTGATGTGCCCCAGCGACCTGCTGCTGCTGGATGAGCCCACCAACCATTTGGATTTGGACGCCTTGGTGTGGTTAGAGGCTTGGCTTAAAAAATACGAAGGCACCATGGTGGTAATTAGCCACGACCGCGAGTTTTTGGATGCCGTAACCAACGTCACCCTGCACATTGACATGGGCAAACTGGTGCGCTACGGGGGCAATTACAGCAAATTTGAAGATATGCGTGCCGAGCAAATGGAGCTTCAACAAAACGCATTTACCAAGCAGCAAGACAAAATTGCCCATCTGCAAAAGTTCATCGCCCGGTTCAAAGCTAAAGCCAGCAAAGCCAAGCAAGCCCAAAGTCGGGTTAAAGCACTGGACCGCATGGAAAAGATTGCCCCACTGCTGGCCGATGCTGATTTCACCTTTGAGTTTAAAGAGCCCGCAAATCTGCCTAACCCCATGCTCTCCATGACAGGGGTGAGCTTCGGCTACCCAGCACCGGAAGATGCGCCAGAAGGCACACCACCTACCGTGATCGTGCGCAACGTCAGTAAATCAGTGTTGGCTGGTCAACGCATTGGTATTTTGGGAGCCAATGGCCAGGGTAAATCGACGCTTGTAAAGACAGTGGCCCGGGATTTGGCAGCCATCGGCGGCGAAATCACCGAAGGCAAAGGCCTCAACATTGGTTACTTTGCGCAGCAAGAACTAGACGTTCTGCGCCCCGCAGATACACCGCTGGAGCACATGATCCGACTGGTACGCGAAATGACCGCAGCGGGCAAGATTGCGGGCCAGCAAACCCGCGAACAGGACTTGCGCAGCTTTTTGGGCACCTTCAACTTCAGCGGCGATATGGTCAAGCAGTCCGTGGGCAGC
Source organism: Pseudomonadota bacterium (assembly GCA_041165385.1). Classification (GTDB taxonomy): domain Bacteria; phylum Pseudomonadota; class Gammaproteobacteria; order Burkholderiales; family Burkholderiaceae_C; genus Allorhodoferax. The sequence continues at coordinate 10,402 of JBEANP010000078.1, forward strand.
ATGAGCGGTGGCGAGAAAGCGCGCTTGGTGCTGTGCATGCTGGTATGGCAGCGCCCCAACCTCCTGCTAATGGACGAGCCTACCAACCACTTGGACCTGGC
>JBEANP010000079.1:0-10398 GCA_041165385.1 Pseudomonadota bacterium
GGTGAGCAGGTCGCCATTTTGGATGCCAACGTAAAGCGGGTGGTGACCCGAGTGTTGGGTTTCGATGCCGATCTGGCAAAGGCTGCCAGCGAACGCGCCTTGTGGAATGCTGCTACCGAGTTGCTACCCACTGGTCGTAGTGCCGCTGCGGATATGCCTAGATATACACAAGGCATGATGGATTTAGGTGCTACGGTGTGCCTGCCCAAAAAGCCGTTGTGCACTATTTGTCCGGTACGAAAAATGTGCAAGGCCCATGCCGCGGGAGATGCACAGCGCTACCCCGTGCGTACCCGCAAGCTGAAACGATCTAGCCAGTCACTGTGGTTGCTATGGGCGCACGCGTCAGATGGCGCAGTGCTATTGGAGCAACGGCCTACCCCTGGCGTGTGGGCGGGCCTGTATTGCTTGCCGTTGTTCGATTCAGAAGATGCGTTACGCGGCGTGTTGCCCTCCGCGCAGCAAAAGCAACTGTACTTTGAGCCCGCATTTGTGCATGTGCTCACCCACAAAGACTTGCATTTGCATGTGGCGCAATTAGCGTTGCCCGAATCCAGTATTGAAGCGGGACAAGCCCGTTGGGTGCCAGCCGCAAACTGGCCCGCCATGGGCTTGCCCGCACCCATCCGCAAATTGCTAGCTCGTGGCGTCTAGCTCGCGGTGGCGTTTAATGGTAGGCCAGCGTGCGCTGAAATACTTGCTCAGTTGCTCGACTAAATACACTGAACGGTGCTGCCCACCTGTGCAGCCAATGGCCACCGTTACGTAGCTGCGGTGGTCGCGGGCCATGGCATCTATCCAGCTGTCCAAGAAGTGGGTGATGTGCTGCTGCATCAGTGTTACCTCATCTTGCACCTGTAAAAAATCAATCACCGGTTGGTCTTTTCCGGTTAGATTTTTTAGTGCAGGGTCGTAGTGCGGATTGGGCAACATGCGCACATCGAATAGGTAGTCGGCATCAGTAGGTGTGCCGCGTTTGAATGCAAAAGATTCAAACACCAAAGTAAGTTGTTCACTGGGGGAAACCACCAATGCCTTGACGTAGCCCTGTAGTTGCGATGGACGAATAATGCTGGTGTCGATCACATGCGCTTCTTCACGCAGCGCTGCCAACAGATCGCGCTCTAATTCAATTGCGTCGCCCAGAGCCCGATTGGAGTCACTCGAAACGCGGTTTGCGTCTGTTTGCGATAAGGGGTGTTTGCGGCGTGTCTCTGAAAAGCGCCGCACGAGCGTATCGGTGCTAGCGTCTAAGAATAGCGACTTAACCTCAATACCCTCTGCGCGCAGTGCCCAAAGTTGTTCGGGCACCTGGGGTAGCGACGTTGCGCTGCGTACATCGATGGCGATAGCCAGACGGTTAGCCTGGTATTTTCTTTCCAGCTCCACAAAAGGCAGTAGTAATTCAGGGGGCAAATTGTCTACACAATAGAAGCCCGCGTCTTCTAATGCATTCAACGCCACCGATTTACCAGAGCCGGACATGCCGGTAATTAGCACAATTTCCATTACAAACCCGCTTGCAGCATTTCCTTGGCGTGGGCCAAGGTCGTGTTGGATAGCTTTTCTCCGCCTAGCATGCGGGCAATTTCACCCACGCGCTGCTCGCCTTGCACGGCGTTCACCGTGCTCAAGGTGGCAGCACCTTGGCGGGTTTTTGATACCACCAAATGATGGTCGGCACACGCAGCCACTTGGGGCAAATGCGTAACTGCCAGCACTTGCCTATCGGTACCCAGTTGCTTCATAAGGCGGCCTACGGTCTCTGCAACCGCCCCGCCCACACCAGAGTCCACTTCATCAAAAATGAGCGTTTGTGCGGTTCCCAGTTGACTGGTTGTGACTGCTATGGCCAGCGCCATGCGCGATAACTCGCCACCAGACGCTACTTTGCCCACCGCACGGGGCGTGCTGCCCGCATGGCCTGCGGCCAAAAAATGCACCTCTTCCAAACCACTTTGCATGGGCTGGGCCAGCACCTCGAGCGCTACCTGAAACTGCCCGCCTTGCATTCCGAGGCCTTGCATGGCTTGGGTGATGCTTTGGGCCAGCAAGGGTGCTGCCTTTACGCGTGCTTTGGAGATGGCTTTTGCCTCTGCCATAAACGCCGCTTGCGCCTTGCGCTCTTGGCTTTGCAGGCCTGCTAAATCAGCGGCTGCGTCCAACTGCGTTAATTCGCTTCTCCAAGACACTAGCAAGTTAACCAAGTCTTCTGGGGCGCGCCTGTAGCGGCGCGACAGGCTCATCCACAGCGTCATGCGCGTGTCGAGTTCGGCCAGGCGAGTCGGGTCGAGTTCGGCCTTGCGCGCGTAGGTGCGCAAGGTGTGCACTGCATCTTCCACCTGCGCTAGAGCCGATGCCAGCACTTCGGCTGGGTCTTTGAAATCGGGCTCCAAATGGGCTTGGTTTTGCAACTGCTGCAAGGCTGCGTTCAGCGCGCGCAGGGCGTTGCTATCGTCATCGTCCAGCAGGGCGACTGCACTGTTAGCAGCGTCTTGCAGGGTTTGGCCATTGGCCAGGCGGCTGTGGCTGGTGTTCAGGTCTTGCCACTCATGGGGCTGGGGGCCGAGCTTTTCCAGCTCGCCAATTTGCCAGGCCAAGCGCTCGCGCTCGCGTTGCAGCGAGTCTTGTGCCTCTATGGCTTTGGCTAAGACACCTTGTGCGAGCCGCCATTGCGCCCACAGGCTGGTGAGCGATTGCGTATTGACTTTGGCATAAGCATCCAGCAGGCCACGCACGGCGTCCGGCCGGGTCAGGCTTTGCCAGGCGTGTTGGCCGTGAATATCCAACAGCTGTTCGCCGATGCTTCGCAGCTGCTGTGCTGTCGCAGGACTGCCATTGACCCAAGCGCGGCTTTTGCCTTGCGTGTCTACCGTGCGTCGCAGTAGCAGATTGTCGCCAGCCTCAAAGCCTGCTTCTTCTAGCCATGCGTTCAGGTTGCTGACACTGTCAAATTCCGCGCTCACATCGGTGCGCGTAGCACCTTCGCGTATCACGCCCACATCGGCTCGCGCGCCGGTCACCAGTTGTAAGGCGTCTATCAAAATGGATTTGCCTGCACCGGTTTCGCCCGTCAGTACGGAGAAGCCAGACTCCAGGTCCAGCTCTAGCTCGCTAACGATGACGAAATCACGAAGAACTATGCGTTTGAGTGCCATGTTTCACCTAGGGCCTTCAGGCCACTCCCTCGTTCCAATGCATTTTTTCGCGCAGCGTGTCAAAGTAGGTCCAGCCTTTGGGATGCAAAAAGCGCACCTGGTGCTCTGAGCGGGTCACCACAATGCGGTCGCCGTGCATCAGGCTGGCCAAAGACTGCATATCAAAGTTGGCGCTGGCATCCCTGCCTGCTACTATTTCTATAGCAATCTCTGCAGCATTGGCGAGCACTATCGGCCTATTTGACAATGTATGGGGTGCTATGGGCACCATTACCCAGCCTGGAATGGATGGGTGCAGCAGAGGCCCACCGGCAGAGAGCGAATAGGCCGTAGATCCCGTGGGGCTGGCAATAATTAGCCCGTCTGCGCGCTGGTTAGCCACAAAGCGGCCATCTACCTCCACCCGCAGTTCCACCATGCCCGACGTTGCGCCACGGTTCACCACCACGTCATTCATGGCCTGGGCTGCAAATACGCAGTGCCCGTCGCGCATCACTCGGGCTTGCATTAGGCTGCGGTCGTCTTCTTCATAGTCGCCCGCCAGCATGGGCTTGAGTGTGGCTTTGTATTGGTCAAAAGGAATGTCGGTAATAAAGCCCAAGCGCCCTTGGTTAATGCCAATCAGTGGCACTTTGTACTGCGCCAACTGGCGACCAATTCCCAGCATGGTGCCGTCGCCACCCACCACCAGGCACAGGTCGCAGTTCTGACCAATGCCTGTCACATCCATGGTGGTGTAGTTGGCTAAGCCGATGTTGGTGGCGGTGTCTGTTTCCAGCACCACGTCGCAGCCTTGGTCCATTAAAAAATGGGCAATCCCGTCCAGCGAATTGCGGGTGGACGCACCCGCCGCCCCTGAGCTGGTGGCCTGGTACTTGCCGATAAGCGCAACATGGCGAAATTTGGACTTCATGCGCAAATTACAACACCAAATAGGTCACTAGAATGACCCGATGCTCGATGATCGTTCCAAGTTGTTGTTGAAAGCCCTTGTAGAGCGCTATATCGCCGATGGACAGCCCGTGGGCAGCCGTACACTGTCTCGCGCATCGGGGCTGGAACTCTCGCCCGCCACCATCCGCAACGTGATGTCGGACCTGGAAGAGCTGGGCCTGATTGTCAGCCCCCATACCTCTGCCGGGCGCATACCCACCGCACGCGGCTACCGACTGTTTGTGGACACCATGCTCACCGTTCAGACTGGGCACTATGCATCGCACAGCCTGGCACCCGATCAGCCGCAAAAAGTCATTTCCAACGCCGCTAACCTGCTCTCCAGTCTGTCGCAGTTTGTGGGAGTGGTGATTGCACCGCGCCGCACCTCTGCATTCCGCCACATTGAGTTTTTGCGCCTGTCTGAAAAGCGACTGTTGGTGATCATCGTATCGCCCGATGGCGATGTGCAAAACCGCGTAATTTACACCGAGCTGGACTACCAACAAGCCCAACTGGTAGAAGCCGCCAACTTCCTGAATTCCCATTACGTGGGGCTGGAAATCGAGCAAGTACGCGAGCGCCTCAAGCACGAGGTGGAATCTCTGCGCGGCGAAATTGCCACGCTTATGCAGGCTGCTGTGAACGTCAGCTCCGAGGCGATTGCCGAGACCCAAGACGAAGTGGTTATCTCGGGCGAGCGTAACCTGCTGTCGGTGTCTGACTTTTCCAGCGACATGGGCCACCTGCGTCGCGCGTTTGAGTTGTTTGAGCAAAAGGCCCAGCTCATGCGCTTGCTAGACAGCACCGGTCAAGCCGAGGGTGTGCGCATTTTTATTGGAGGTGAGAGCCAGGTGGTGCCATTTGAAGACCTTTCCATTGTCAGCAGTCCTTATGAGGTGGACGGCAAAGTGGTAGGTACTCTGGGTGTGATTGGTCCCACCCGCATGGCCTACGACCGGATGATTCAGATTGTGGACATCACATCCAAGTTGGTGAGCAACGCGCTGAGCCACCACAAGTAGACCTCCGCGGCCCGCTACAATCATAGGTTGGTTCGGGCCGTTAGCTCAGTTGGTTAGAGCAGAGGACTCATAATCCTTTGGTCGAGTGTTCAAGTCACTCACGGCCTACCATTCAATTACTACAAAGCCACCGTCATCAGACAGTAGGCACAAAAATTGATTCGTTGGAATTGGAATGCATGGCGTTTCGAGTTTTTAATTGTTTCTAATTTTTTGATGACCAGATACCTTGTGCTGTTTGGCGGCTTTTTCCTTTGCTGTGCCACCTTGTTTGCCTACAACCACAGAGACGATGCCTGGATTGGTGGCCTATTTCGGCCGGATGCGCCATCCAAAGAAATCAAATTTGACAATGGGAGTGTGCGAGACCTTGCTCGTGATGCAGCGAGTGCGACAAAAATTACGAGCGCGGAAGATGCATTGGCCCCCGGCGCCATGCGCAAATGTGTTCGCAAGCAAGAAATTCTTTATACCGATAAGACATGCCCGGCTGGTACGACGTTTGCCAGCGTTCAAGGTGGAGCCGTGAATGTTGTTGAAAGCAACCCTGTTCCCAAAGAAAAAACAAAGTCCGACCAAGGGCGAAGCTCGCTGCGGGATGCTTTGGACGTGTCAGGTAATGCCAACATCAAAGAAAAAATGATGGAGCGCGCCATCAATCGCTAAAGCACCTCCTGTATGTTTAAGATCCGCATGAGTTATCTTCCAACAATGCGTTTCTAATCTACTCGGCCTGTTGCCCCTCTCGGCTACATGTTTTTTTTGTTGGCGTACTCACAACGCACATGCCTCCCACCACAATAGGTTTTTTTGTAAAGACACTTGTTGATGGACCGCATCCCACTCTTCCCACTGTCCAACGGTTTGTTTTCCGATGGCATGTTGCGGCTTCACATATTTGAAGTGCGCTACCTTGACATGATTCGCCGCTGCGATAAAGAGGGCACACCATTTGGCGTGGTGGGCATTGCGCAAGGGCGGGAGGTGCAGGTGCTGGGAGAATCGGTCACTTTGCACAAGGTTGGCACGTTAGCGCATATTATGGAGCTGACTGCATTGCAGCCTGCGTTGTTGCAGGTGGTGTGCAAGGGCAGTAGCCGCTTTGCGTTGGAGTCTTATGAATTGGGGCCCTACGGCGTTTGGTATGGCGCAACCAGCGCTGTGCCGCAAGATGACGCCATTGCCATCCCTGCCGAATTGCAGCCGATGGCCAACTACTTGGGCAAATGGATTGCGCGTAACCAAAAGCAGGGCGTTGCGCACGAGCTACCGATTTTTACGCCCTACCGGTTGGACGAGTGCGGCTGGGTAGCTAACCGCTGGGCTGAGATGCTGCCCATTAACCCAGATGCCAAGCATCAATTGCTGGTCGAGCGTGACCCGCTACAGCGACTCAGGATGGCATCGCAGTATGTGGATTTTGAATAACCAGCACTTGGGTGGCCACCATATCCAGCGCTGGGCGGGTATTGCCTTGTTTGTCGGTCCACACTTTGGGTGTCAGGCTCCCCGTTAGCGCTACGGCGTCACCATCATTTAGCGTTAGCAGCGCGGCGCTGGCTTCGGCTGCAAACGCAATCACATTAACAATTAGGCTTTCGCCATCTCCACATTGGGCCTTAACCTTGGCCAGCAAAAAGTTGCTGTCGTGCTTGCCTTGCCGCGTTTCGGCCAAGCCCACCAGCGTGCCGGAAACCAATCCTTCAATCATTACGAATCCTTATTTGCAAATGCCATCAGGGTATTTGAATTAAAAAACTATTTACATTCAATTTATGTGAATAGTGGCAACAAGATATTTGAAGACTTTTGCAAAGGGCAAACCCTAAACTGCCCCATATGAGCATCACATCTCCTTCTACACGGTACCACTACATATCTATTGTTTTGCACTGGGTGTTGGGTTTGGCCTTGGTAACTATTTTCGCCATGGGTTTGTACATGGCTGACCTGCCTTTTTCACCCCAGCGGCTCAAGTTGTACAACTGGCATAAGTGGGCCGGAGTGACGATTTTGGCCTTGTCGGCGTTGCGTTTGGTGTGGCGCTTGGTGAAGCGGCCACCCGCATTGCCTGCCAACGTGCAAGCTGCCATGCCCGCGTGGCAAGGCACTGCTTACCACGCCACCCACATACTGATGTACGCACTGTTTTTTGCAGTGCCATTGATTGGTTGGGCCTACAGCTCGGCAGCGGGTTTTCCTATCGTCGCATTTGGCGTGCTGCCTTTGCCTGACTTTGTGCCCGTGAGCAAAGAGTTGGCCGAGCTGATCAAGCCTTGGCATGAGATCAGCGCCTTTGGACTGGCCGCGCTAGTGCTTTTGCACGTCGCCGCTGCGTTAAAGCACCACTTTATTGACCGTGATGGCCTGCTGCAGCGCATGGTGCCTTGGCTACGCGGCTAAACAATTTTTTCTTTTCAGAAAGACATCAACATGAAACTCATACACACATTTGCGTTGGGCATGATGGCAGTTACTTCGCTGTTGGCAAGCGTTGTCCAAGCCCAGCAAAAGCTCGATCCCGCACAAAGCGAAATTGTCTTTGTGTTCAAGCAAATGGGCGTGCCAGTAGAAGGCCGCTTCAAGAAGTTTGACGCTCAAATTGCCTTTGACGCAGCCAAGCCTGCCACCAGCAAAATTGCGCTCAACATCGACACTGGTAGCGCCACCCTGGGTTCCCGCGAGACCGATGCCGAGCTGCCTAAAGCCATCTGGTTCAACGTGCTCAAGTTTCCTCAGGCCACTTTTCAGTCTGGCTCTGTTAGAGGCTTGGGCGGTGGCAAGTTTGAGGTGGCTGGCAAGCTCAGCATCAAGGGCAATGCGCAAGACGTGGTGGTGCCCGTCACCCTCACCCAAAGCGGCGCGGTAACCACCGCCACCGGCGCTTTGGCCATCAAACGGCTGACCTACAAGATTGGCGAAAACGAATGGGCGGACACGTCCATGGTGGCCGATGACGTGCAGGTCAAGTTCAAGCTGACACTCTCTGGCGTTGGCAAACTCTGATTTTTTAACCTTTGTTTTTTAGGAGACTTTTATGCGTAAATCCCTCGTAACCTTGGCCGCTGTGGCCACTCTGTTGGCTGGTGCAACTGCTGTCCAAGCCGCTGACTACGCCATCGACCCCACCCACACGTTTGTGACGTTTGAGATTGGTCACTTTGGCACCACCACCAACCGTGGTCGTTTTGACAAAAAAGAAGGCACCGTGCAATTTGACCGCGCTGCCAAAACTGGCAAGGTCAGCATCACTGTCGACGCCACATCGGTCAACACCGGCACCACCGGGTTCGATAAGCATTTGCAAAGCGCCGACCTGTTTGACGCCGCCAAGTTCCCTACTATCAAGTTCATGTCTGACAAGTTTGTGTTCAGCGGCGACAAGGTGTCTGAAATTGTGGGCAGCTTGACCCTGTTGGGCAAAACACAGCCAGTTACTTTGAAGGCCAACCAGTTCAACTGCTACGAAAACCCCATGATCAAGCGCGAAGTCTGCGGTGGCGACTTCGAAACCACCATCGACCGCACGGCTTTCGGCATGGCCTACGGCGTGGATTGGGGCTTCCCCAAGAACGTGCGTTTGATCGTGCAAGTCGAAGCTGTCAAGCAATAAGGTTTAGACGCCATGTCCACCACCTTGGGAGCATTGCAGCAAGACAGTGCGTCGGGACTGCTGTACAGCATCCGCCAAAGCACACCTGCAAAGCCTGCGCGCTGCTTGGTGCTGCTCCATGGGGTGGGCAGCAACGAGGCCAATATGGTGGTGCTGGCCGACGGCGTGTCGGACGACACACTGGTGGTCACGGTGCGTGGCCCGTTGGTGTTGGGGCCGGGGCAGTTTGCGTGTGGCCTTTACCGCCAGCGGGCCCCGCATCGTGCCCGAAGAGGCTGAGCACAGCCGACTAGCGCTTATCGCTTTGGTGCAGCAGTTGCAGACTGCGCACGGCATTGCAGCCAATAAAACGGTGGTGGCCGGGTTTAGCCAGGGCGGCATCATGAGCGCCAGTGTGGCGCTGACTGCTCCGCTTTTAGTTGAGGGTTTTGGCCTGCTGTGCGGGCGCATATTGCCCGAGCTGCAGCCCTACATTGCCAATGGGGCACAGCTTGCGCATTTGCAGGCTTTTGTGGCTCATGGTGCGTTGGATTCCAAGTTGCCCGTGGATTGGGCGCATAAATCCCACGCATTGTTGGATGAACTGGGCGTGCCACACGCCCTGGAGCTGTACCCGGTGGACCACACCATCAGCACGCCAATGCATGCCGACTTTTTGCAGTGGCTGGCCAGTCTGCCATGACCACGGGTGCGCGAGTGCACGCGCGGTTGAATTTGCACATCGGCGCGCAGCAGACGGTGGTGTCCCCCATCGACGCCATGCAAGGTTCTGCAACCGCTGAACCCGTTGTACCTACTGACCTTGTGGCACCCTTAGTGCTTGGACTCGGTTTCGAGCAGATTGCCCATCTGCATTTCAAGCGCGACATCCCCACGGCATTGGAGCTGGAATACGCCATTCAAACGGTAGAAGACCAAGTAGTGCGAGCACGCACTTTGGTAGCACCCGGCACCTGGCTGACGAGCAGCGATATCAATTTACGCGAGATTGCCAAGGTTGCCCATGGGCATAGCACGCTCCCCGCCGTGCTCACCCTTGAAGAGGTGGAGTCCACCTTTGACCACCTTGCTGCGGTTTCGCTCGGAAGGCCCACTGCCAGCGAAGGTTTGCTACCTGGCAAGTCATACGCAGCCACGCTTTTGATACTGCGGGAATTCATGCATCACCTGCAGTGCCCCGGCCTGTATGTGTCTTGATGTGGAACAACACAGACAAACAAGGTAGTTCTATGCTTCACTGGTACTCTACTCAGGAGGAAAATGAACCATGTCTCATTACCATGCAGTTGTCTGGTTGGATCACTCGGAAGCCCACGTCATGCACATCACCCCCGATGATGTGGAAAAGTCTGTGGTGCACCCTGCCAACCCGCATAAAAAGCTGCATTCCAAGAGCGGCACGATAGGCTCTGGTAAAGCCGCAGAAGACCACGCATACTTCCACGCCATAATGGAAACTCTGCAAGGCGCGCAACAGATTTTGGTGGTGGGCCCCGCGCAGGCCAAGCTGCAGCTCGTTAAATACATTCACGTCCACGACTGACCTGCCCCCCATAAACCGTACCAGTTATTTCTCCAAGAAGTCCATCAACCCGGAGAATGATGGACATGAGAACAAGCAAATTCAGCGAAGAGCAAATCATTTGCTTTCTGCGGCAGGCCGAAGCGG
>JBEANP010000080.1:0-10374 GCA_041165385.1 Pseudomonadota bacterium
CCATGCGCTGGGCGCAGGCCGCAAGGCAAAATTAAGAAATAAAGGGGCCTCCACCGACCCGAGCGCAGGTGCAGGCGGTGCGCCAGCACTCAGGCATAACACGCAGTCCAACAGGTGGGTTTGCATAGGTGCAGAGGAGTCAGCACCGATATTGACCAACTTGACCGCGCCGGAGGCGGAGCACACCAACTGACTGCCTTGTGGGTTAACCACCGGCGCCGCAACTGCCACGCACATAGCCAGAGCAAACCACACCAATGCGCAGCGAGCGATCAATTTGGATTGGCGAAGGGCTTGCAAAAACGGCATGGGCTGGATTATGTGCGAATTCTCAGACGCACGAGCCGCGCACAGGCTGGTATTCTGCGCACCTATGCGCAGCCTGTTCCATTTCGCTTTTAATGTGACCCACCTCGACACCGCCCGCCAGTTTTACGGCGACGTGCTTGGCTGTGCCGAGGGGCGCAGCACTGCTACCTGGGTCGACTTTGACTTCTTCGGCCACCAGCTCTCTTTGCATTTGGGCCAGCCCTTTGCCACCGCCAACACCGGCCATGTGGGCGACCACTTGGTGCCCATGCCGCATTTTGGTTTGGTACTGGCACTGCCCGATTGGCAGGCGTTGGCCCAGCGCCTGCGCGACGCCAACACCGCTTTTGTTTTAGAGCCACAGCTGCGTTTTGCCGGACAGCCGGGCGAGCAATGGACCATGTTTTTTCTGGACCCTTTTGGCAACCCGATTGAAGTCAAAGGCTTTCAATCACTAGACACCGTATACGCGCCATGATGAATTACACATTTTGGTCAGCCACTATTTTGTTGGTGCTGATTACCGACCCGGTTGGCAACATTCCCGTATTTGCCAACGCACTGAAAAACGTGGCCCCGCAGCGCAGGCATTTGGTCATACTGCGCGAGATATTGATTGCCTTCATGTTGCTGCTGACGTTTATGTTTGTGGGCGAAGGCTTTCTGCGCGTGATGAATTTGAGCGAGTTGTCGTTGCAAATCGGCGGCGGCGTGATTTTGTTTTTAATCGCCCTGCGCATGGTGTTTCCCCCACCACCACGCCCAGACGACGAACAGGTACAAGAGCCACTGATCGTGCCGTTGGCGGTGCCCGCCATTGCCGGGCCATCGGCCCTGGCAACGGTGCTGCTGCTGGTATCGCAACAACCCGACAAGCGCATGGAGTGGATTGGCGCGCTGTGCGTCACGATGATCATCAGCGCCGTGGTGCTGGTGTCGGCAGAGCGCATTCAGCGCCTGATTGGCGACCGCTTGGTGGTGGCAGTAGAGCGTCTGATGGGCTTGGTGCTGGTGTCGGTAGCGATTGAGATGATGCTGCGTGGCATCAAGACTTTTGCACTGCAGATTGCACGAGGCTGATCTCGACGAGGGTAATTTCATTCTCCATCGTGCCAAACAGGCTGCTGCCATCGCGCGTTTTCATTTCCAGGCGAACGGTGTCGTTGTCTTTTAAGTAGTCGGTGATAGGCTGGCCGCTTTGCAGGGTTTCCATGGCGCGCTTATCGGCAATGCTGCTGTAGCCGTTGGGCCACTCCCATAGGCCGCGCTTCTGAACGCCGAGGTTACGCACAGCGCCACTTCCCACAATCGAGCCCGCTCGCACCGCACGGGTTTTGGCCAAATCGGCGATCAGGTGGCCAAAGTTAAACACCATGTCAACACCCGCATCACACAAGCCCACCATGCGGCCATTCCAAGTGCATTGCAAGGGCAGCGCCACGCGGCCTTTGGCCCATGCATTGCCTAGCTCATCGGGCGTGATGGCCACCGCGCCGAACGCCGTGGCGGGCTTGCCTTGCAGTACGCTGCGCAAGCTAAACACATTGCCCAGCATGACCAAGCGCACGCTGTCCAAGGCCCGGTCCACCGTCGCGCCCATGGGCACGTCGCCGGTGATCACTGCCATCTCGGCCTCAAAGTCGATGCCCAGAGCCTCGCTGCTGCACAGCACGGCATCAGTGGGACCAAGCAGGCTGTCGCCGCTGAGCTGGTACTGCAGCGGCTCTGTGGGCTTGGCGTCCATGGCGTCGGCGCTGTAGGGGAACGCCACGGCACTGGTGTGTTGGTAGGCGCGGGGCAGCGGGGCCATACACTGCTTGGCATCAAACGGAAACGATTGGCGGGCGCGGCCAGCGTTTAGGGCTTCATACACATCTTGCAACTGGGGCGAAAGATAGTTCCAGTCGTCCAGCACCTGCTGCAAGCGGTTGGCAATGTGGGAGGCAAATGCAGCGGTGGCGAGGTCACGCGAGACGACCAGCAACTGCCCGTCGCGCGATCCGTCTTTATAGGTGGCAAGTTTCATGGAGGCATTTTCGCCGCTTTTGTTACCCTGATTTACACTGACTGCCATGATCATTCAGACCCGAACACTGCGCAACCTGGCATTGCTGACGGTGGCAGTCGTCTGGGTACATGGCCTGATGCTAGGTGGACTGCCGCAATCGCTGGGCTGGATGCACGCAGTGCAAAGCCTTGACGTAGATTCCACCACGGTTTTTTTAACGCGCAGCATTCCCGCACCCCCGCCACGGCACCAAGCCGCGCCCCTTCCAGCGTCAATTGCCGCGTCTGTTGCCTCGCCAAACGCAGCACCGTCGCCCCAAGCTGCAGGTATTAAAAGTAGTCCCAATTTTGAACCCAACCACGCTGTGGTGCCTGTGGATACTGCGCAAACAGCTACTGAAAGCATAGCAAACTCCACCACCCCTCCCCCGCCAGAGCCACCTGCACCGCAAACCGGGGCTGCAGGGGCCATGGCCGCTGCAACCTACACCGTGCCCGGACCGGTACGCATCAAATACGACATCCAAGGCGAAGTTAAAGGCTTTCCCTACTCTGCCAATGCCGATCTACTGTGGCTGCAAGATGGCAAGACCTATGACGCACGACTGGAGATCAGCCACTTTTTGCTGGGCTCTCGCGTTCAGACCAGTAAAGGGCTCATCTCTGCACAAGGGCTAGAACCCATCCGGTTTGGCGACAAAGTGCGCAGCGAGGTAGCCGCGCATTTTGAGCGCGACAAAGGTAAAGTTATTTTCAGCGCCAACACACCTGAAGCAGAGTTGCTGCCTGGGGCACAAGACCAACTCAGTGTATTGCTCCAAATTTCGACCCTGATTGGCAGCGACCCCACGCGCTACAGCCGGGGCACACAGCTACCATTTCAGACCATTGGCCCGCGCAGCGCAGAGAACTGGGTGTTCACTGCCGGAGAATTGGAAAAAATCACCCTGCACAGTGGTGAAACTACAGGCTTAAAGTTCACCCGCCCCCCGATGAGCGAGTTCGAGCCGCGCCTGGAAGTCTGGTTGGGTCCTGACGCAGGCTACTTGCCCGTGCGGGTGCGTTTGACGCAAAGCAATGGCGACTTTGTGGACCAGTTGTGGCGTGGAACGCAAAAACCTTGAGCTTGGCGCTAGGGGCCAGTAAATGCTGTTACTCTTGAAAGTAGCTGCATCGCTACCAACTGCATTGCTCATAGGACACCCCACCGCTATGCAAACACTTTACGACTCTGAAACCTATTCCGTAACCCATATGCTGGCCAACGACGAGGCTTCCAGTCAGTACCCCACAGGCGCCAGCAAGTCAGAACAATCCATCAAAGTTCCTACCCTGGCACGTCACGGCTTCGAAATTGTGGACAAACGCGCCGGCAAGGAGGTCTATTTGGACGGTTCATGGGCCGAACTCTTTCAGCTGCACATCCAAGCTTGGCAGGTAAACACGCCCACCCAAGAAGAGGTGGAGGACACACTGGAGCAATACGCGGAGCTGGCCCAAAATCCGGTTGTCGTTCACTAAATTGGCTGCAGTTACAGCGCTTCGCAGCAAAGACTCAGGCCGATAGGCGGGCATTGGCCTTGCTGCTTTAATATTTCGTTCAGTTTGCGCAGGTTCAATGGGGGCTATCTCAACCTACTGAAAACGAACCCTTCATGCTTGCAATTGACCCATCTCCCAATATTTGGGTACGCCGGACTATGCGGTCGCTCATTGGGCCATTAATGGTGCTATTGAGCTTCAGTGGGCACGCGGAAAATGGTGTGATGCCAAAACAAATTGTGATTGGCCAAAGCATCACTCTGCAAAACGGTAAAAACGATTACGGGGTCGCTGTTCAGGATGGCATCAACGCCTATATCGCAAGCACCAACGCACAAGGCGGCGTTAACGGCCGTCAAATACTGATCACCACACTGGACGACGACAACCAGCCTGCAAAAGCGGAATCCAACGCACGCACACTGGTGGAAAGTGGCAAAGTATTCCTGTTGTTCGGCAGCATCGAAGGCGGCCCCTCCACCGCGGTCATGAAAGCTGCGGTTGACCTGAACGTACCTCTATTTGGCCCTATGGCAGGTTCACCCACGCTGCGCAGACCCCACCAACCGCTGGTGTTTGCAGTGCGGGCTGAACACCGTGAAGAGTTCAGAGCGCTGATGAACTATGCCAAACAAACCGGTGGAACGCGGGTCGCATTTTTTCGCTCAGACTCAGAAACGGGTCAACAGCACTTGGACAACATCAAGCTCCTATGCAAAGAGCTGGGCATGGAGTTGGTAGCGGATATTGCGTTCAAACCGGATGTTACCGATGAACAGCTTGAAGCGATGGCCGCAAAAATTGGTAGCTCCGCGCCCCATGTTGTTTTTAATCATGGGTCCATTGGTGTGTACGAACGGCTGGTTCGCAAGGCACGCGCAAAGGGTTTACACACAAATTTCAGTGCTGTTAACGCGGGGTCAGCGCAACTGGCCAAGCACCTTGGCGCATTGGCGCAAGGTATGGTGTTCTCGCAAGTTGTCCCGAGCCCATGGGAGCGCAAAACCGCAATAACGCGCGAGTACCAAAGCACTTTCGCCCAGTACAAGCCCAATACAGAGTTTTCCTATGGGAGCTTGGAAGGCTACATCACGGCAAAGGCGTTGGTGGCTGCACTCAAGCTTGCCGGACCCAACCCCACGCGCGCCAGCTTTGTGCAGGGACTCAATACCGCTAACGAATTGGACTTAGGGAGCATCCGCGCAAGTTACAAGCCGGGCATGCACACCGGGCTGAATTTTGTGGAGCTATCTATCGTGACGAAGGACGGGAAATTCCAGCACTGATGCATCACCCAGCGTCGGCCTGCGACAATAGCAGACTATGAGTCAGACCTACATTCTTACCCTTTCCTGCCCCGATCGCCTGGGGCTGGTGCACGCCGTTTCTGGTTTTCTACTGGAGCGCAGCGGCAATATTGAAGAAGCCGCGCAATACAACGACCCCGATACTGGCCTGTTTTTTATGCGGGTGCAATTCAAGTGCAGCCAATTGGCCCACGACGACCTGCGCGCCCAACTCGCCACCTTCGCTACGTCATACGAGATGCAATGGAGTCTGCATGCCACGACCCAGCCCATGCGCACCGTGCTGCTGGTTAGCAAGGAAGGGCATTGCCTCAACGACCTGCTGTTCCGCTGGAAAAGCGGGCTGCTGCCGGTGGACATTCGCGCCATCATCTCCAACCACCGCGACTTCTACCAACTGGCTGCCAGCTACAACGTGCCGTTTCACCACGTGCCCATAACCGCCGCCACTAAAGAGCAGGCCGAAGCCAAGCAGCTGGAAATTATTGAAAACGAAGGCGCCGAGCTGGTGGTGCTGGCGCGCTATATGCAGATCCTGAGTGACAAGCTGTGCCGCCAACTCTCAGGCCGCGCCATCAACATCCACCACAGCTTCTTGCCCAGCTTCAAGGGCGCCAAGCCCTACTACCAAGCCCATGACCGGGGCGTGAAACTGATTGGCGCTACCGCCCACTACGTGACCGCTGACCTGGACGAAGGCCCCATCATCGAGCAAGACGTAGCCCGTGTGGACCACAGCAAAACAGTAGAAGATTTCACCGCCATGGGCCGCGACACCGAAAGCCAGGTGCTGGCCCGCGCAGTGAAGTGGCACAGCGAGCATCGCGTGGTGCTCAACGGGCACAAAACGGTTATTTTTAAGTAATCAAGCCGCCTTGGCGGGCACTGTTACACCCAACTGATCTAACGCATCGGCTAGTTGGCCCACGCTGCGGTCTACGTTGTGCAGCTTTTCAAGGCCAAACAGTCCCACACGGAAGGTTGAAAAATCGGCAGGCTCATCACACTGAAGCGGCACGCCCGCAGCGGTTTGCAGGCCCAGGGCCAAAAACTTCTTGCTGTTTTGCATGCCCGCGTCCTCGGTGTAGCTCACCACCACGCCGGGGGCTTTGAAGCCCTCGGCCGCCACGCTCACGATGCCCCGGCTTTCGAACAACGCGCGCACTTTGGCGCCCAGGTCTACTTGCTCAGCGCGTACTTTATCGAAGCCGTAGTCGCGGGTTTCTTCCATCACGTCACGCAGGCGGGCTAGCGCATCGGTAGGCATGGTGGTGTGGTACGCGTGGCCACCACCTTCAAAGGTTTCCATGATCTGCAGCCATTTTTTCAAGTCGCAGGCAAAGCTGGTGCTGGTGGTGCCGTCGATGGCGGCACGGGCACGGGCGCTCAGCATCACCATGGCGCAGGCGGGCGAGCCGCTCCAGCCCTTTTGCGGCGCGCTGACCAGCACGTCCACACCCGTGGCTTCCATGTCCACCCACATGGCACCGGAGGCAATGCAGTCCAGCACCATCAGGCCGCCGACTTCGTGCACCGCTGCGGACACCGCGCGCAAGTAGTCGTCGGGCAGGATCATGCCGGCGGCGGTTTCCACGTGAGGCGCGAACACCACGTCAGGTTTTTTGCTGCGGATGGTGGCGACCACTTCGTCCACAGGGCAGGGAATCCAGGGCGACTGCTTGCTGGCGTTGACCCGGCGGGCCTTGAGCACAGTAGATTCTGCGGGAATGCTTCCCATATCAAAAATCTGTGTCCAGCGATAGCTGAACCAGCCGTTGCGAATGACCAGCGCTTTTTTTCCGGTGGCAAACTGGCGCGCCACAGCCTCCATGCCGAAAGTGCCACTGCCGGGCACCAGCACGGCGCTTTGGGCGTGGTACACCTCTTTCAAGATGCGTGAAATGTCTTTCATTACGCCCTGAAAGCGCTGAGACATGTGATTCAGCGCGCGGTCGGTGTAAACGACTGAAAATTCGAGCAACCCGTCGGGGTCAACGTGGGACAACAAGCCTGGCATAAACAGCTCCAGAAAATGGGTTGGGCTAAGGCGTGCAGACTAGCACGGTGCGCACAATTGCGCGTCGGTAACTTCCCCAAGCCCTGGTACCTATACGGCAGTACTGCCCATGGCCTCGCCCAGCACAATGGCTTTGGCGGGAGCCCATGTGGGCGTGAACTGCAGGGTGTCCTTTGGGAACAGCATCACCACGGTGGAGCCCAGCAAAAAGCGGCCCAACTCATCACCCTGTTGCAGGCTGACCTGGCCGGGGTCGTAGTGCCACTCGGTGACTTGCGGTAGGCGCGGCGGATTCACCTGCCCGTGCCATACGGTGGCCATGCTGCCCACAATGGTGGCGCCCACTAGCGTCATCACCCAAGGGCCGCGCTCGGAATCGAACACACAAACCACGCGCTCGTTGCGGGCAAACAAGCCCGGCACGCCCCGCGCGGTGGTGGGGTTCACCGAGAACAAATCGCCCGGCACATAAATCATGCGGCGCAGCACGCCGGCGCACGGCATGTGGATGCGGTGGTAGTCGCGCGGGCTCAGATACAAAGTAGCAAAGCTGCCGTTATCAAACTCGGCGGCCAGAGTAGCGTCACCACCCACCAGCGCGGTGGTGGAGTAGCTGTGGCCTTTGGCTTGGAAAATCTGGTCTGCGTCAATCGGCCCGAACTGGCTGATAGCGCCATCCACCGGGCAAATGAAGTCGGCTGCTGCCAGGGGGCGTGCACCGGGCTTCAGGGGCCGGGTAAAAAATTCATTGAAAGTGGGGTAGCTAGCAATGTCGGGGTTGGCGGCTTCCGCCATGTTGACGTTGTAGCGCTTGACAAACCAGCGAATCAGGGCCGTGGTGGCCGCGCCGCCACGCGCACCCGCGACCCAACCGGCAAATGCGGTCAGGGCTTTTTTAGGGAGCAAATACTGCGGCAATACCGCGAGGGCGTCAGACATGGCAGCTCCCAAATGAGGGGGGGTGTGAGGGGCAAAAAATACCTTGCCCAAGGGGAAACATGGGGGGCAAGCCCAAGGGCCGCGAATTATAGTGGGGCATGACTGCAGCCCGTATTCCCCCCATCCAATGCCTGTTGACCTTTGAAGCGCTGGCGCGCCTGCGAAGCGTGACGCAGGCCGCTGAAGAATTGTGCGTGACCCCCAGCGCGGTCAGCCACCGGGTCAAGCAGCTGGAACAAATCATTGGCACCAAGTTGTTTGGCCGTGCCGATTTTTCGCTAACCACCGAAGGCAGCGAATACCTGGCCCATGTGCGCGAAGGGCTGGCGGCGCTGCAAAAGTTTCCCACCTCGGCAGCGGCTCCGGGCAAGCGCAAGCTTCGCCTGGCGGTGACGCCGACGTTTTCGCGCTCGATATTGATACCGCGTCTGCGCCAGTTCACCGACGCCTACCCCGAGATCGACCTGACGCTGCAGGTGTCCATTCCGCTGCTGGACGTGGTGGCTGAAGACGCCGACCTGATGGTGCGCTTTGGCGCCGGCCGCTACGCGGATATGGAGCATGTGTGTCTCTTCAAAGACGAGGTCACTCCGCTGGCGTCACCCGCCTTTGTGCGCGAACATGGCCCGTTTGACAGCGTGCAGGACATGCAAGACGTGCAGCTGCTGCGCAGCCCGTTGGAGCCTTGGCGCACCTGGTTTGCCGCGCACAACCTGGACTGGCCCGAACCCACCGAGGGCTCGCAGTTCAATGACATCGGGTTGATGTGCGACGGCGCTGCGGCGGGCATGGGTATTGCGCTAGTGCGCCTGAAGCTGGGCGCGCCTTGGTTAGAGCACGGCTCACTGGTCCGGCTGTTTGAGCGCCACGTACCCAGTCCCCACGCCCACTACCTTTGCTGGCGCACCGGCGCCATGGACCGCTGGGAAGTGGCGGCGTTTGCGGAGTGGTTGAAGAAGGCGGTGGCGTGAATTTCACGCGGGCCTGCAAGAATCTTCACGTTGGTGCAGTTGGCGTTGCCGTACAGTGCATGAAGTTACTGACGGAGTAGTTGACATGAACGCACCCACCCCAATCCCGCTTCTCGCTGCCACCGAATCGCTACAAAAAAGAGAGCTGCTCACGGCACTCCTGCAAGGGCTGCAACCCGATTTAGCTTCACATTCGCTGCTGTACCAGACTGAGGACACCACCCCCTATGAGTGCGATGGCCTGACCGCTTACCGCCAACGCCCCTTGCTGGTGGCACTGCCTGAAACCGAGGCCCAGGTCGCCGCTGTGCTCAGAACCTGCCACCGACTGGGCGTGCCCGTGGTGGCACGCGGGGCGGGCACGGGCTTGTCTGGCGGGGCCATGCCACATGCGATGGGCGTGACGCTGTCCCTGGCCAAGTTCAACAAAATTCTGAACATCGACAAACGCAGCCGCACGGCGGTGGTGCAATGTGGCGTGCGCAACCTGGCCATTAGCGAAGCCGCATCAACTTACGGCCTGTACTACGCGCCAGACCCCAGCAGCCAGATTGCCTGCACCATTGGTGGCAACGTGGCAGAGAACTCAGGCGGCGTGCACTGCCTCAAATACGGCCTCACCTTGCACAACATCGTCGAAGTGCGCGGTTACACCATGGAAGGCGAACCCATCGAGTTCGGCAGCGACGCACTGGACCAACCCGGCTATGACCTGCTCAGCGTGGTGGTGGGCAGCGAAGGCATGCTGGCGGTGACCACCGAGGTCACCGTCAAGCTCATTCCCAAGCCGCAGTTGGCGCGCTGCATCATGGCCAGTTTTGACGACGTACGCAAAGCCGGCGACGCGGTTGCCAGCGTGATTGCCGCCGGCATCATCCCGGCCGGGCTGGAAATGATGGACAAGCCCATGACCATTGCCGTGGAAGACTTTGTGCATGCGGGCTACGACCTCACCGCCGAGGCCATTCTGCTGTGCGAGAGCGATGGCACTCCCGAAGAAGTGGAAGAAGAAATAGGCCGCATGAGCGAAGTGCTTACCCGCTGTGGTGCTACGGCAATAGCGGTGAGCAAAGACGAGGCCGAACGCCTGCGCTTCTGGAGTGGCCGCAAAAACGCATTCCCCGCATCCGGGCGCATCAGTCCTGACTACATGTGCATGGACAGCACCATTCCGCGCAAGCGCCTGGCGGACATTTTGCTGGCCATTGCCGAGATGGAAAAGAAGTACCAACTGCGCTGCGCCAACGTGTTCCACGCGGGCGATGGCAATCTGCATCCGCTG
>JBEANP010000081.1:0-10352 GCA_041165385.1 Pseudomonadota bacterium
AAATGGTGCGGCGAATATCGTTCATGAAGGTTTCTTTTCGGAAGATGGAGAAATCAGCCGGCCAAATAACCGGGGTAGATGGCCTGGCACCGGATCACACCCGCCAGCACACCAGGGATGACAGCGGGCCAATCGGGCCACAGTGAGGTAAGAACCCGCAACAGCACCGTGAAGCGCAAGCGCCTGCAACGAGTAGAGTGAGCAAGAAGGTTCAAATCGGCACGCAGAACCCAGCCAAGGGCTCAGCAAAAACCGGTACGCTTTTACAAGCCCCATCAGTGCAGCGCGCATCATGGCGTCACGCTGCGTGCGGCCGCAGAGGTAAATAACTGCATAAGCTCAACACGCACAGCGGCCTTTAGCGACTCAGACGTGGCGCTGACGAACTGCGTACGGTCAAACCCCGAGCGCAGGCGCACCAAATGCGCAGTGGGCTGCAGAGAAGACTCAAATTCAGCGCTCACGTTATAAATTTGGCGTTTGATAGCATTTCGGGTTACTGCACGCTTTGCCCATCGCTTGGGGACCATGGCACCAAGCCAAACTCCGACCGAAGGGAACAGATCCACTGAAGAACTGCCAGGCTTTAGCCCCAAAAGGACAGCTGGCACAGTGACATGCAAGGCAAAGTGGGGGGTGCGAGCGAGTGTCTTACCCGCCAGTACGGCTTGAAACTGCGGGCGGGTTTTGAGCCTAAGCAATTAAATACACCCGCCCAGTGGGCAGCCGAGTGACCGTACTTAAACAGCCAAACGCTTGCGGCCCTTGGCGCGGCGTGCGTTGATTACAGCTCGGCCACCGCGAGTCTTCATGCGAACCAGAAAACCATGGGTACGGGCGCGGCGGATTTTGGAGGGTTGGTAAGTGCGTTTCATTTGG
This sequence comes from Pseudomonadota bacterium, assembly GCA_041165385.1. GTDB lineage: Bacteria > Pseudomonadota > Gammaproteobacteria > Burkholderiales > Burkholderiaceae_C > Allorhodoferax. The sequence goes on from JBEANP010000081.1 coordinate 880, forward strand.
AATCTCTTGGAGTCGCTATTTAGAACAGGTACCCCGAAGACAATCAGGGAAACCCAAGATTATCGCAAATTTATTGAGCACCAGCAACACCTTAGACAAGAAAAGATGTGTAACGCAGTAACTGAGGGGCATTGGGTGGGCGATGTGGATAAGTTTTTGATAAATTACAATTCAGGGCACGGCAACCCGTAACTATCCACAGAAACTGATAACAATAATGAACGAGGGACACCCCCCACACTATGGCGCATCTTCTGCGCTCGACATTGGCCAAAGCCTATGGCAAAGCTGTGTTGACCAACTGGCGCAAGAGCTACCTGAGCAACAGTTCAACACGTGGATAAAACCTCTGAGTGCACAGGTGCAGGAAGATTTTTCAAGGGTGACTGTATTTGTTGCCAATCGGTTTAAATTGGATTGGGTGCGCGCCCAATACAGCGCTCGCATTTCGTCCATGCTGGAAAAACTTTATGGGCACGCCATTCCAATTGAGTTAGTAATCACTCCGCGAGAGCCCGTTGTTAGAACTCAATCTACCGTCGCCGCACTCGACACAGCAGCACCCCAAGATATTGCCGCAGTGAGCGAAGATCGTTCTACAACGGGGCCCAAGAATCGCCTCAACAGCATGCTCACTTTTGAGACGTTGGTAGAAGGAACGGCCAATCGAATGGCGCGTGCAGCGGCAATGCATGTGGCCACAATGCCTGGTCATTTGTACAACCCGTTGTTCATTTATGGCGGTGTTGGACTGGGTAAAACCCACCTGATGCACGCAGTGGGCAACCGCTTGCTGACCGACAAACCTGGCTCACGCGTGCTCTACATCCATGCAGAACAATTTGTTTCGGATGTAGTTAAGGCCTATCAGCGAAAGACATTTGACGAATTCAAGGATAAGTACCATTCGCTGGACTTATTGCTGATCGACGATGTACAGTTTTTCGCTAATAAAGACCGTACGCAAGAAGAGTTTTTCAACGCGTTTGAGGCCCTTTTGGCGAAAAAATCGCACATTGTGATGACCAGTGACACCTATCCAAAGGGGTTGGCCGACATTCACGAGCGCCTTGTTTCTCGGTTCGACTCGGGTTTAACCGTTGGAATTGAACCGCCTGAGCTTGAAATGCGGGTCGCTATTCTGATCAACAAAGCGCGTGCAGAAGGCTCTGAAATGCCCGAAGAAGTGGCCTTCTTTGTTGCGAAAAACGTGCGCTCCAACGTGCGCGAGCTCGAAGGCGCGTTGCGAAAAATTCTGGCCTATTCGCGGTTTAACCAAAAAGAAATTTCAATCGCCTTGGCCAGAGAAGCGCTTCGAGATTTGTTGTCGATTCAGAACCGCCAAATTTCCGTGGAAAACATCCAAAAAACCGTAGCTGACTATTACAAAATTAAGGTTGCGGACATGTATTCAAAAAAACGGCCAGCCAGCATTGCCCGCCCACGCCAAATCGCCATGTATCTCGCCAAAGAGTTGACACAAAAAAGCCTTCCCGAAATTGGCGAATTGTTTGGCGGGCGCGATCACACTACCGTACTACATGCAGTTAGAAAAATAGGTGGGGAGCGCCAACTAGTCATGGAGCTGAACCAACAACTCCATGTGCTTGAACAGACCTTAAAAGGCTAATTGCTAAAAACAGGTGCCTTTGCCCCAGAAAATCACCATAAAACTGGGAAAATGAAGAGCTATAGCAGACTGCCCCACAGTGGCACGCTGCCAAGCGCATTGACAGAGTATCAAAAGAGGTTGACATGATCGTATTGAAGGCAACGCAAGACAAAGTGTTATCGGTTCTGCAGTCCGTCGCGGGCATTGTGGAGCGCCGCCATACGCTTCCCATTTTGGCCAATGTGCTATTGCGAAAAACGGGTACATCCATTCAGATCACAACCAGTGATTTGGAAATCCAAATCCGCACTACGGCTGATTTAGGCGGTGACGCTGGCAACTTCACCACCACGGTGGGCGCGCGAAAGCTTATTGATATTTTGCGCACCATGCCATCGGACCAAACTGTATCGCTGGAGTCCAATCAAAGCAAAATCATCCTGAAGGGCGGCAAAAGTAAATTCACACTGCAGACCCTGCAGGCTGAAGACTTTCCCTTGGTACAAGAGTCGGCTAACTTTGGGCCTGCGTTCAGCGTGCCCCAAAAGACGCTGAAGGACTTGCTGAGCCAGGTGTCTTTTGCCATGGCAGTGCACGATATTCGCTATTACCTCAATGGAATTTTGTTTGTGGCCGAAGGCAAGCAGCTCAGCTTGGTCGCCACCGACGGACACCGCTTGGCGTTTGCATCGTCCACACTGGATGTGGATGTTCCCAAACAAGAAGTGATCTTGCCGCGCAAAACCGTCATCGAGTTGCAGCGTCTGCTCAGTGACGCAGAAGGTGCTATTGAGATGCAATTCGCTAATAACCAGGCCAAGTTCAGTTTTGATGGCATGGAATTTGTAACCAAACTGGTCGAAGGCAAGTTTCCCGACTACAACCGCGTTATCCCCAAAAACCACAAAAACAAAATTACTTTGGGGCGTGACTCGCTGCTGAAAACATTGCAACGCACTGCAATCTTGACCAGCGACAAGTTCAAGGGTGTGCGTCTGAACATCGACCCCGGCAGCCTGCGCGTAGCATCCAACAATGCCGAACAGGAAGAAGCGGTGGACGAGCTAGATATTGATTACGGCGGAGACGGCATCGAGATCGGCTTCAACGTTACTTACCTAATCGACGCACTAACCAACATGAGCCAGGATATGGTGTCGATTGAACTGTCTGACGGCAACAGCTCTGCGCTGTTCACCATCCCTGACAACGCAACGTTCAAGTATGTTGTGATGCCAATGAGAATTTAGCGCTACCAATTTTGTAGCCGCTTACGCAACCAAACCCCCGGCCTTCGGGGGTTTGGTCATTGAAGAATAGTGAAAATTGCGGGACAGATCTTTAACTCTGCCCCCAACCGATTGAGAGAGAAGTTCGCCATGACCGAAGAAAACAAGCCTGTACCCACTCCAGAAAATGGCAGCGATGCCGTGCACACCGGCGAAGGCAGCTCGGACAGCTCCAACTTCCAACCCACCATCGACACCAACCAGGCCGGTGCGACCGAGGCCTATGGCGAAGGCTCGATCCAGATTCTTGAAGGCTTAGAAGCTGTGCGTAAGCGCCCCGGTATGTATATCGGTGATACGTCTGATGGCACCGGTCTGCACCACCTGGTATTCGAGGTGGTGGACAACTCCATTGATGAGTCTCTGGCTGGCCATTGCGATGACATTTTGGTAACCATTCACTCCGACAACTCTATCAGCGTGGTCGACAACGGCCGTGGTATCCCCACCGGCGTGAAGATGGATGACAAGCATGAGCCCAAACGCTCGGCGGCTGAAATCGCGCTGACCGAACTGCACGCGGGCGGCAAGTTCAACCAGAACAGCTACAAGGTATCCGGCGGACTGCACGGCGTAGGCGTTTCTTGTGTGAACGCGCTGTCCAAAATGCTGCGCCTGACCATCCGCCGCGATGGCAAGGTCCACGTGATGGAATTCAGCAAAGGTTTTGTACAAAACCGGCTGGTGGAAACGGTGAATGGCGTTGAGGTGTCGCCCATGAAAGTGGTTGGTGAGACCGAAAAGCGAGGCACCGAAGTGCACTTTTTGCCCGATACCGAAATTTTCAAAGAAAACAACGACTTCCATTACGAGATCTTGAGTAAGCGCTTGCGCGAACTCAGCTTCCTGAACAATGGCGTGCGCATTCGCCTCAAAGACGAGCGCAGCGGCAAGGAAGACGACTTCTCGGGTGCAGGTGGCGTACAGGGCTTTGTGAACTTCATCAACAAAGGCAAGACGGTGTTAAACCCCAACATCTTCCACGCCATGGGTGACCGCCAGAGTGACCAACAGACCAATATCGGCGTCGAAGTGGCCATGCAGTGGAACAGCGGCTTCAACGAGCAAGTGCTGTGCTTCACCAACAACATTCCCCAGCGCGACGGCGGCACTCACCTGACTGGCCTGCGCGCCGCGATGACACGCGTGATAAACAAATACATCGACGACAGCGAGATTGCGAAAAAAGCCAAGGTAGAAGTGACTGGCGACGACATGCGCGAAGGCTTGTGCTGCGTACTGAGCGTCAAGGTTCCCGAGCCCAAGTTCTCTAGCCAGACCAAAGACAAGCTGGTGAGCAGCGAAGTGCGCGGCCCAGTAGAAGACATTGTGAGCAAGCTGCTGCACGACTACCTGCAAGAGCGCCCCACGGACGCCAAGATCATCGTCGGCAAGATCATCGAAGCCGCACGCGCCCGCGAAGCCGCACGTAAGGCGCGCGACATGACGCGCCGCAAGGGCGTGCTCGACGGCATGGGCCTGCCCGGCAAGCTGGCCGACTGCCAGGAAAAAGACCCCGCTGGCTGCGAGATTTATATCGTCGAGGGTGACTCCGCCGGTGGCTCTGCCAAGCAGGGCCGCGACCGCAAGTTTCAAGCGATTCTGCCCCTGCGCGGCAAGATTCTGAACGTGGAAAAAGCCCGCTATGAGAAGCTGCTGACCAGCAACGAAATCTTGACGCTGATCACCGCGCTGGGTACCGGCATTGGCAAGGCTGGTGGCAGCACCGGCAACGACGACTTCAACGTCGCCAAGCTGCGCTACCACCGCATCATCATCATGACCGATGCCGACGTGGACGGTGCGCACATCCGCACCCTGTTGCTGACTTTCTTTTACCGCCAAATGCCTGAGCTGGTAGAGCGCGGCCACATCTACATTGCGCAGCCACCGTTGTACAAGGTGAAGGCGGGCAAGGAAGAGCTGTATCTGCAAGGTGCGGGTGATCTGGACCACTTTTTGCTGCGCATTGCATTGGTTAACGCCTCCGTATTTACCGGCGGCCCCAATGGCACCACCATCAATGGCGACACACTGGCCGAGTTGGCACGCAAACACCAGATTGCACAGGCCGTCATTGCACGCCTGAAAAACTTTATGGACGCCGAAGCCCTGCGCTCGATTGCCGACGGGGTGGCGCTGAACCTGGACACCGTGGCCGATGCCGAAGCGTCTGCCGCCGCATTGCAAGCCAAACTACCTGACGCCGAAGTGGCCGGCGAGTTTGACGTGCGCACCGACAAACCTATTCTGCGCATCAGTCGCCGCCACCATGGCAATGTGAAGAGCAGCGTGCTAACCCAAGACTTTGTGCATGGCGCAGATTACGCCGCATTGGCCGAGGCTGCAAAAACCTTCAAAGACCTCCTCGGCGAGGGTGCCCGCGTAATGCGCGGAGAGGGCGAGCGCCAGAAGGAAGAAAAAGTCAACGACTTCCGCGAAGCCATGGCTTGGCTCATTACCCAAGCAGAAAACGGCACCAGCCGCCAGCGCTACAAAGGCTTGGGCGAGATGAACCCCAGCCAGTTGTGGGAAACCACCATGGACCCCACCGTGCGCCGCCTGCTGCGCGTGCAAATTGACGACGCGATTGAAGCCGACCGCGTTTTCACCATGCTGATGGGCGACGAAGTAGAGCCGCGCAGAGAATTTATTGAAGCCAATGCTTTGCGTGCTGGCAACATCGATATTTAATGCAAAAAGTCACCTTAAGCGCGTGGATGTTGCATAAGAAGCTACTAAAACTATAGCAAAAAGACCCGCCCAACGGATCTTTTTGTGGTATTGGCCTATCAGCCTCGTACGCGCAAGATACCGCCAAAGTATGCGGACAAGTCGCCACGTGCATCCAGAGGGAGGATGTGGCCCACGTACTGGTCTGGGCGGACGATGACCATGCAACCTGCGTCCCGGGCTATCCCCCGCATCGCAAAGATATTTGCGCCCCGTTTCGCGTCGACACAGAACACCTTTTCGTAATCACACAGCCCGTAACGTCCCACGTGGGGGCGCAACATGCTGGGCATGGTGCTGTAGTCCAGCGCTTTGAATGCCTGCTGAAACACCGCACGCACGTCAATCACTGCATCCGCGTCTTCGCCAGGCGCGGTGTGGCGGCGCACTGGCGAGGCCGGGTCATTTTCAAGCCAGTCGCACAGCGTGGCGACGCTACCATCCGGCTGGCCAAGATCATTCGCCGGCGCAAAGACGAACACGCGAAAGCGCGCGTCAGCCTCAATGCAGTGGCCCAGTTGCATAGGTTTGGCATCGGCCAGGCGAATAACCGGGGCGGAATGGAAGCGCTTGCCCAAGTCAAAACCTGTAGCGAGGTGCTGGTAAGTCGGCTCGCCAGTGAGTGCGCTGCGCTCATACTGAATGGTCAGGCCACAGGTAAAGGGCAGGTTGTTGATAAAGGCCCGGGCCACCACCGGCATGCCGGCAGTCGATGGATCGAAGGCCATTTCGTCTGTGGCGGTACCACCCACAACCCGGGCCCATTTATGGTCAAAGTCCACCAGCCCCTTGGCCGCAGCGCGGCGCTCGCCCGCATAGCTGTGCAGCAATGACGGGGCTGCGCGGCCCGTGAGCACCAATGCCAACTTCCAGCCCATATTGAAGGTGTCACCCATGGACACGTTCATGCCTTGCCCAGCCTTGGGGCTGTGGGTGTGGCAAGCGTCACCCGCCAGCATCACCCGGGGTGCGCGTGTGGCCACCTGGTCGGCGGGCACGTCGTCAAACTTGTCGCTTAGACGGTGGCCAATCTCGTATATCGACCACCAGACCACATCCTTCACGTCCAGTTTGAAGGGCTGAAAGATGCGCTGTGCTTTGGCAATGATGTCTTCGGCACCCATGCCGCGGTCGGCAACACGCTCGTCTTCGCCCAGGGCGTCCATCTCCACATACAGACGCACCAGATGACCGCCTTCACGCGGCAGCACCATCAGAATGCCCTCGTTCTGCGAACGCACGAACGATTTTTTGCGCCAATCGGGAAAGTCTGTCACGGCCAGCAAATCGATCACGCCCCAGGCCTGGTGCGCAGCATCCCCGTGCAGTGCCCCGCCGATGGCCGTGCGCACGCCCGAGCGCGCACCATCGCAACCAATGACGTAGTTGGCGCGCAGCTGAGTTGTCTGGCCCGCACGCTCGGGGGCGGTGTGTTCCAAGGTCACGTGAACGGGGTATTCCGTAGCGTGGGGGTCAATTTTCAGATCAACCACCTTCAGTCCGTAATCGGGCTCCAGCCGGGTGGACGAGCGGCGCATGATGTCGAGGTACATATCGTGCACCCGCGCCTGGTTAATCAGCACATGGGGCATCTCGGAGATGCCATCAGGCACGTCCTGCACCTGCGCAGCGCGCTGGAGGCTGGCGTCAGCGCCAGGTGCCCAAAAGGTGGTTTCGTTGATCCAGACCGACTCGCGCATGACCTTTTCGGCAAAGCCAAAGGCCTGGAACATTTCCATGGAACGCACGCTGATACCGTCAGCCTGGCCTTTTTCCATGGGCCCCAGCTTGGGTTCGACCAGCATGGTGCGAATGTGGGGCAGCCCGGCCAACTGGGCTGCCAAGCACAAGCCCGCGGGGCCAGAGCCGGCAATCAGCACATCGACGGTGCCTGGAATTGGGTCGCCCGCACTGCGGTGGCCGGGGGCCGCCGCCAGAACATCGGGATCGCCAGGTTTGAAGCCGTTTACGTGGTACTGCATGGGGTTTCCTAGAAATTATGGGGTGGCGCAATTATTGGTAAGCATGCATATCATATTTATGCAAACTATACTTGTCAAGCGACACACGGAGGCACAGATGGACGGAATTAAGCTTGCCGGGCACCTGATACGGCGCCTGCATCAGCAGTCAATGCAGATCTTCCAGACCCAAACGCAGGCGGCGGGTTTCGACCTGACTTCGGTACAGTTTGCCGCGCTCGAGTGCGTTGCACAGCGCCCCGGTATCGACCAGGCCAGTTTGGCTGCGACCATCGGCTTCGACCGGGCCACGATCGGGGGCGTCATTGACCGCCTGGAGCGCAAGGGCCTGCTGCAACGCGTCGTCAGCGCCCAAGACCGTCGGGCACGTCAGCTGAACCTTACCCCTGACGGCGAACAACTGCTGGCCGCCTGTCGGCCGGTGGTGACGGCATTGCAAGCCGACATCCTCGCGCCGCTGTCTCCCGCGGAGCGCGAGGTGTTTCTGGCACTGGCGTACAAGGCACTGGGTTTGGGCTGAAACCCAGGGTGTTACCCAGCACCAGGTGGTCCGCCTCTTTGACCAAATGGCCATCGCGCACCATAGCGGCGATGCACCGGTACAGCGCCTCGTGGCTCACCCCTAGTTCAGCCGCCAGGGATTTGACTCCCACGCCCAGCGGGTACTTGCCTGCGGTGCCCTCGGTCTCCAGCAGGTGCAGCAAACGGTCTTGCACCTTGCCCAGCGACATGCGTTCGCATTGCAGACGCAAACGCTTCACCTCCCGGTTCAGCATGGCCACCCAGCGGCTGGAAAATGCCACGTCCGACGCCAACGACACACGCACCAGCGCGGCCGGAATTTGCGTGATATCAGAGGCTGCCACCACTTTGCCGTCGCAGTGGTAGTTGACCGATTGCAAGCTGGCCTCCCCCACAAAACCATGGCGCGCGCGCTGCACCACGGTGACGCGGCCTGAAACCCCCATGCGCTCCAGGACGACTTCGCCGCGCACAATGAAAAACATGCTGGCCGGTATTGCACCCGTGGCAAACAGCTGCATTCCTTTGGCAAAGTGCGCTGTTTTGCAGGCCGCGTGCAGCGCGTGGGGCAGCAAGGCATGCAGCTCGGGATGAAGTTGCGTAAAGCTGGTGGTCATATGATTTTGATCATACGGGCTCGATGGCTATTGCACCAATACTTCGTGCTCCACTTCCTGCTTCAATTCTCGATGACCAATTCCATTTTTCAGTTTGGGCAAACTTTGCCCGAGTACCAAGTCCCTGTGCTCAACGAGCGCGCTGTGCGCGCCAGCGCTGGCATTTTGTTTTTCTTTGCCCTGGTGAGCTTTATGAATGCCTGGCTGGTGGGCAACTTTCAGCCCACGCGGGTCTTTGTGGTGGCGTTTTTGCTGGACTTTTCCATCCGCATTTTCATTAATCCACTGTACGCCCCCAGCCTGATCCTGGGTCAGTGGTTTGTGCGCAAGCAGCAGCCCGAATACGTGGGCGCGCCACAAAAACGATTTGCCTGGGCGATCGGGTTTGCCTTGGCATTGGTGATGTTCTACCTCGTAGTCCTTCGCAACGTGATGGGTCCCATCAACCTGATCGTTTGCTCTATTTGTATTGCACTGTTGTTTTTTGAAACCGCCTTTGGCATTTGCCTGGGATGCAAGCTATACAACCTGTTCAACAAGGAAAAGGCCCAGCTCTGTCCTGGCGGGGTGTGTGAGATGCCCGACCAACAGGTGATCCGCACGAGCCCGGTACAGCTACTCATCTTGGCCGTATTTGTGGTCGCCATTATTGGTATTGCCCAGTGGGTGTACAGCACAGGAACGCAGGGCCCGACGCAAGGGCGCATGCAAAGGCAGC
>JBEANP010000082.1:0-10312 GCA_041165385.1 Pseudomonadota bacterium
CCGTTTACGTGTGCGAGATATTTGCCATGGCGATCGCGTCTCAACGCGTGCCATCGTCATGCAGCAGAAAACCTCGCAGCCTGTGCAGTTTGAAATCACGCCGCCAACGAGAGATGCTGTGACTGAATGGATCAAGGAGGCGGAATTGGCAAATGACGATTACCTGTTTCCCAGCCGGGTCCATGATTCCCCACACTTGGGAACCAGGCAATATGCGCGGATATTGGATTCCTGGATTGAAGAAATCGGGCTGGATCCAACAGCCTATGGCACTCACACCATGCGTCGTACCAAAGCGTCCTTGATCTACCGTCGCACCAAAAACATCCGTGCCGTGCAATTGCTTCTGGGACACACCAAGCTGGAAAGCACTGTGCGCTACCTCGGAATTGAGGTCGAGGATGCCTTAGAACTTTCAGAGCAAACGGAGATTTGAAAGAACTTGCCGGGCCGGTGACCTACGCCAATTTTGGCTTCCAGTTACCGGCCATTCGCAAGTGACTGCAACTGGCCCACTCCAGTCTTTCACCCGTCATTGTTCTAGGTCGGCAATCGCGGCAGACGAGAAGTATACGAACGACTCCTGACTGGCAATACAGTGGGCTGCCAGTAACCCGCCGTTCGTGACCGACAGCAACCGCCCCACATGAGACTTAGGCCCGTGCAACTGGCATATCGCTCCATCTGGTGGTGTATTGGGGGGTTAGCCTTTCCTGCCGCATTGACCAATCACTTGGCGCACACTGGCGGGATGCACTTCCCACATGGACTGTGCCACGGCCAAATCGGCTATTCAGCGCATCCATGGTCATCATCAATTTGGACCGATCTCGGGTATCGATGGGTTCGAGATCCAACTCGCATTGTTCCACTGTTTCGCTGCTCAAATCCATCAACATGACACCAGCTTTAGACAGCCGATAGCCTGATTGGTAAATCTGTCGAACGCCGACAACTGCTGATTGGACAAGCAACCGACTATCGTCTGTGGGTCTACGCAACGGAACGACGACGCTTTTTGAGAAGCGAGGTCCCGGCCGGAATGGCGAAGTATGCGCAAAGACGAGTATCTGCCCGGCAACGCTGGATTGGCGTCGCAACTTTTCAGCAGCGCGGCTGGCGAACTCGCTGATTGCTTCGATGAGATCAGGCAGTTCGGTGACTGGCTGCCCAAAACTCCGGGTGCAGGCGATTTGCTGCTTGGCGGGCGGTGCATCTTCCAATCCAATACAGGGTTGACCTTGAAGTTCAAGCACGGTGCGCTCCAAAACGACACCCCAGCGGCTGCGAACCATCGATGGACTCAATCTGGCTAGGTCAAGGACCGTATTGACACTTGCGTCCTGTAGCTGATGTCCGATACGGCGACCGACACCCCAAACTTCTCCCACCTCGGTGGCAGCGAACAACGCATCCAAATCGGATGCGGTCAAAGCTTCCAAGTTGCAAACCGTCGCCAAGCTCTCAGGGTAGCTACCGGGCTTGCGGTCAGCCGTTTTTGCGATGTGATTTGCAAGCTTCGCCAACGTCTTTGTCGGTCCAATGCCGATGCCGCATGGAATGCCGGTCCACTGAAGAATTCGTGAGCGAATGGCCCATGACCGTTTGGTGAGGTCGCCCCGAACGCCATCAAGCCCTATAAACGACTCGTCAATGCTGTAGATCTCCTGCGTTGGCCCCAGTCCCGCCGCAATGCTCATCATCCGATTTGACATGTCGCCATAGAGGGCGAAGTTTGCGGACAGCGCAATTAGCCCTGCCTCTTCCTCGAGGTGCCGTATCTCATGCCAGGGCTGCCCCATCCTGATGCCCAAGGCCTTGGCCTCGTTGCTGCGCGCTATGGCGCAACCGTCGTTATTGGAAAGCGAAATGACAGGGCGACCATTCAAACTTGGGCGGAACACGCGCTCACAGCTGACATAAAAGTTCGACGCGTCAATCAAGGCAAGCATGCGATTACCTTGTGGGGATCGTCGGAGTTGCAAAGGACACGACCTTGCCTTTGGCTGTCTCTTCGTATACGGCGAGCTTGCTTAAAAGGGTCAAGTTGATCGAGGCGAGTTTCGCAGCTTCAATACGCAAGCGTTCAACTTCGGCACGCAGGTCGCGGTTGCGCTCTTTCTCCTTGACCAAGGCTTCATGCTTCGCGTCCCGCTGCAATCGGGTGGATTTTCCAACGACGCCACGGATTCGCTCAGCGATGTCAGGGTAAGTGTTATGGATCAGCGCAGGGGTAACCTCCGCCGCTTTGGCGACCGCCGAGATGGTGACTTTGGTTCCTGAAGCCTGTAGGTGATCAACGGCCTCCCTGAGCCGCTTTTCCGTCTGCCTACGGCTTCTGGTGGCGGCTGACCCGTTCGGTGCTGATGGATTCATATCTGGCCGCTTTCAATGGAGTGAATCTCGGCGGTCACACTATCCATCGAGACGCCAAAGTCTGCAATCACCTTGGCAGACAGCGCAAGATCCCGGCGAATGCGTGCGTTGGTGACCGGACCTAAATCGTCCAACTCCAGCATCTCCCGGTGCTGCTCATGGATACCTTGCCACATGGCGACGTGTTCTTCGTCGATGACGGAATTCTTGCAATCCACACATCGGGTGCTTTCATAAAGGCCAGCGCCGCCACAGCCTGAGTCCTGCGAAATGCACCAACCATGGCCTGTGGCGCGAATGTTGATCTGCATGGCCGTGTTGGCCACAAGCCGCTCGCGGTCAGGAACTGCGCTTGCCCTCATTTCGAGGATTTTCCGGCCGGCGCAGCCGCTCAGGCGCTGATCCGGACGGCTCCAGCTCTCCAGCAAATCCTTCTTGATGTCGAAATACTCGGCAAGGATGTCTTCGTAAAGGGCAGGGTCCTGAGCCGGGTTTGCGGCATACAACTGGGACATGCTGATGCTCGAATGCTTGAATTGCCATTTGAGAAACACCAGCGCTTGGCGTCCCATCCTGGATTCCACAAAGGTTCTGGCGTAAGTGCGGCGACATTGGTGGGGGCTGAGCTTCCACTCCTGTCCGGCCTTGCTGGCCAGGCGCAGCATGGCCACGCGTGAGGCCACACTGCTCAATGCGGTGATCTGGTTGTATTTCCCATAGATAACCCCCAAGAAGACCCGCTGCACATCCCCTCTGGCTTGATTGAGCCGTTTGACGAGATCCCTGCGTCCTGCGGCATTGTCCATCTGGGCGATGGAAGCCTCAAGCGCCTGAATCTCCTCCTTGAGGGCGGCGCGCAATGGTCCGGAGTAGCGTTCCAGAACTTCGACAACTTTGAGCGTCATCGGCGGCACCATGTATTCAACACGGCCTTTTCCGGTCTTGTGCTCAACCGAGGTGACCCAGCAGTATTCGACACCGTCACGCAGCTCTCGACGACCCGCTCCCACCTCGACACCGATCACCTCATCATTTCGCATGCCCGATGTGATCGAGAGCAGGTAAAGGCACGCATCGCGCAAGTCGCGCATGGGTTCAGTGGACGGACCAAGGGCGCCTGCGTCGCGCTGGCTTAGCAAATGATCCGCCTGGTTGAATAGTCGCTCGCAATGAAGAAACAGCGCGCTTTGAACCTCTCGTGGAATCACGGGCGTTTTGCCCACGCCCAATCCCGCAGATGATCTGATCTCATGTCCAATAAGGCCACAGTAGGCCGCGAAAGGCATGTCACCCCATGGATATTGCCGGGGTGGCTCAAGCAAGTGATCCCGAAAGACCCATGCCAAGTCGACAATCTCAAGTCTGGATTTGATCCCGCGTGGCCGAAGGCTGTCTTCCCTGCATAGCTGACGATAGGTCGAAAGATGCAATGGTTTGATCTCATTGAAGGTTTCAACACCATGCTGTGCCAGCCAGCGAAGAAGCGGCCCGGCACTCACTGCAGCAATGAATATGGTTCTGGAAATTGCAGCCTTGTAGCCAGGTCGCCCTGTTTTGAACCACGCAAAAAGTGCGGCTTTTGCATCCTTGAGAAGGGATGTCGGAACGTCCACTGGCCAGACGATGGTCTTCATGGACTCTGGAACGTTGGACTGCTCGAAGTAAGGGCTTAGATCCCATCTCAGGTCGCCAAAGCGGCTGAGCACATGCTTATGCCCATGGTCATCAATCACTTCACTGACTACCCCATGAGTTAGATCAGGAGGTCCGACTTGGTGCGCTGTGGCGACGGTGGCCAAGTTATCCAACATGAGGGCCTCCGTTCGCATGCGTGACAGCCTTCATCCGCGCCGCCCAGAATGGATGTGGCTTGGTGATGGCCAAAGACCTGGCTTGTTCCACAACGGAGCGGGCGAACTTCGCAGCCGTAAACCGATCGATCAGCGCCATCAATTCACGTTTGTGGTCGCGCCAAGGCTCCATGTCAGGTCCAACCATATAGTCAATTTCGGATTGGAGGAACAGTTGGAAACTGAATAAGCGGTGCAAATCCTTGAGGCTTCCAACCACCACGTAGGTCGGACAGGTCAGGCATTCGGTGAACCGGTCGCAGTGGTCGACGCCATTTTTGGGCGCGCGCTTTCCATTCAAGGAATTTGCACATTTCCCGACCGGCGTGTTCTGAGCAGTCTTCCTGATGGAAATTGGCATGATGGGCTGCACAGTCTCGCGGCCTCGCAAAACTTCCGGCAAGGCCAACCCGACAAAGCGGGCCGCATCCACTTTCATGTCGCTGGTCAGACTGAGGTAGTGTTGATCTGCCACATCAGGGGTATGGCCGATGGCAGCAGCAACAGCAATCAGATCGCCATCGCTGAGCTTCCAAAGCTTGGCCTCCATGGTTTTGCGCAGGCGAGTCGTGGTTGGCGCCAGTGGCGTCCCGTCGTCGCCTAGCAATCCATGACGAGCGACAAATCTGCGGATTCCAACGTTCAAGCTGCTTTCTGACAGCGTGAATAGTTCACCGTGGGCCTTTCGTGATCGGGATCGATACAGCCATATCCGGTCTTGGATCTTTGGTGGAGCTTCTGCACATAGATGCTCCGTCCTGGCGATCACGCCTCGCAACACAGCAACGCCGTCCATGGGAACAACGGTTGTGCCCAGTTCGCCAGCGGACTGGCGCAGCGGATTCGATTGCTGGCCTTTTCCACGTCGCTTAAAGGTTCGCATCACCATCATGTTGGGAGTGAATGGATTTGGCGACAAACAATCCTGCGTGGCTTCAAGCAAAGGGGTGGTGTTGATTCCTGTGCGCAAGGCGATCACCAGGAACGACACGACCAACGCTTCAGAATCCGGACCGTGGAACTCGTCGCGATGAATCGCAATCAGGTCCCTCTTCAATGCATCGGCCAGGCGAAGGACTTCCGCATGTGACAAAGCGGTTGGAATTTGGCGCTGCCCCGCTCGATTGGCCAATGCATTGACAGAAAAGAGGCCCTCGATTTGGCTGGGTCCCATGCCACGCTGACAGATCGCAACAAGCATCGGTTTGACCTGGGCGTAAGTCGAATGGGCACTGGTTCTGAATGGATACTTGCGCCGTAGCCAATAGATGAAATTTTTGACATGCTCAGGTCGCAAGTCCGTCGGTGCAGATGGACCATGCGTTTCAGACAAAAATTCCAACCAACGCGGCCAACCTGAACCTGCATAGTTGAGAATCGTCCGACGCGAAACCGTCCTGGAACCAGCAAATGCTTGCAGAGCAGTGAGGCCTACCCAAATCCAGGCATCAATGCCTTTTCCCAAATAGATCCCGAAATCCACTCTTCGACGTGACGCAGCATCGACCTCCAGCTCAAAAACTGAAATGGCTGGGGACACAACTTCTGGCAAAGTCCCTGGCATAGCAATGTGGTCTTGCGCCACTGCTGACATTTGGTATGACTTCGACTTTCTCATGCCGGTGTCTCCACGCCAAAGATTCCGTCGATAAAGTCCTCATGCGCGAGCACCAGCTGTGCCTCCAACTGATTGATCAGGTGCAAATATTCAGCGGTAGTCTGCACATCCGAGTGGCCCAAACGATCGCGCACATACAACAGTGGCTCGCCCATGAATGAGGGGTTCTTGCGAAGCGCGGCCAGGGTATAGGTGGCGTAGGTGTGGCGCAGCATGTGGGCAGTGACTGGAAACCCCACTCTTTTAGATAGCTCTCCGAACAGTCCCACGACGCTGGTTCTGGCCATTTCTGAACCGTATGCCGTCAATATCAAGGTGTCGGGTTCACCCCCACCACGGTTTTTTCTCAGCTCACGCTCCAAGTTTTTATAGGCATTGAGCTCCTCCATCAATCGCCACGGAAGGTCGACAGCGCGAGGGCGCTCAAATTTGATCCACAAATCCTGCGGGTTCAAATCCACGCGGATCACCTGTCCTGAAACAAGGTCTTTTCGTCCTGCTGGGTCGAATACGTATTTCGCGGGGAACGTCCGGGCCTCGCACGACCGCAGTCCGGATCGCAACATCAGCTCGAAGAGGAGGCGATGACTTGGGTTGTGTAGGTGTTGGCGGCACACCTGAACTTGGTGGTTGGTGAGGAACTTGATGGGCGAGCGGTATTCCCGAAGCAATACCGATGCGCGCTCGACTTTTGCTCCAACTGTTTTCACATGCGCAAGCATCCCTTGATTGCCATGCGCGCGAATCTGTCGATAGGAGAAGGGCAAGCTGGTGATGTATCCCCTTTGGAAGGCCCATTCATAGAAGCGAACAACCAGGGCGAGTCGCTTGTTGATGGTTCGTGGCGAAAGCTTCAGTTCACCGGCAGACCAATCTCGGTAGCGACTCAGTGGCGACGCGCCTACTGGCGCATTGGTTTGATCCCACGCCAACCCGTTGGCGTTCAGGAAGGCAAAGTAGTCGTAGAGTCGTCTGCCAACTGCTTCCCATGTCAACTTGCTGCGCGTCGAACCGCTCTCAAGCAAGGTGTGCAAGAGAAAGTTCTGGGCTGGCTGCAATGGCATGCATTCGTCGTCAATCAGCAAAGGAAAGCCTTCTATCGGCCGGCCACCAATTTCCAAATCACGAGTCGAGAAGAGCAGCTTCATAGATTGCGTTCTGCAAGCAAGCGGGCCGCCTTTTTGAAGCTGATGCCAAACAAGTGCATGGCCAAATCCAGCGCGCCGCCCCCACCGCAGTTGGCTCGGTCATCCCAGAACTTCGGGCCGGTGCAAAGAATCTCGAAATCGTTGCCTGCCGCAGAGGCATGCCAACGGGACGACCGTGTGTTGAGCCGTGGCACATAAGACTGATCTTCCTTCGCGTAGTCAGCCAGTGCTTTCAGCACCATGGCGGCATCAAGCGACTGCCAACGGGCCAATTTAGAGTTATCAACAGGCATCGTCCTCCCCCAGACCCCCACCCGCTACTCGTCTCAAAGAGACGATGAATCCGAAGTCAGGAAGGCAGGAATACATGTCTAAATATTACTAACAACTTCATACAGTCAGATCAGCTCACATAGAAGTTGTTGCCATCGACCAGAGCGTACATACCGGCAAACCGTGATTCAGGTGTTGAACTGTTTGACGCTGCCGGTCACCACACCCCAGACCTCAATCGTTTGTCCGTCTTTGGGGACGATTTCCGGAAAGGTGGGATTGGCTGCTTTGAGTTTGATGCGCCCTGCCCGCTGATATAGCTGTTTGACGGTGAAGTCACCATCCACAATGGCGACCACGATATGGTTGTGCCTTGGCGTGATGGCTTTGTCTACGATCAGGATGTCGTTGTCGAAGATGCCTACCTCCACCATGGAGTGACCACTGGCGCGCAGGAAGTAGGTTGCCTGGGAATGCTTGATGAGCAGTTCCGTGAGATCAATGCGCTGTGCTCCCAAATCTTCCGCCGGTGAAGGAAAACCCGCGCAGACCCTGTTGTTCAGCATCGAGACCAAGATCGGTGCGATCAAAATAGGCACCGGATTACGGGAATTAATGACACTGTTCATTTATCCAGTATATTTGAAACACTGAAAAAGTCACCTACCGATTACGATTTACCCATGTGCAGCCATTACGACGCCGTTAAAGAATTGGAGCGGTACCACCGCAAGTTCGGGGTAGCTCCGCCTCCTGAGGCAGGCAAACTTGATCTCTGGCCAGGCGACATGGGGACTTTTGTTCGTCGCCACCCCCATGCGGATGTAGGGGATGAAGCAGTACCTCTGCGGGAAGCCGTCAGTGGCATGTTTGGCTTAGTGCCGCATTGGGCTACGGATACCAAGATTGCCCGCCAGACTTACAACGCCCGCAGTGAAACTGTTGCTGAAAAGCCCAGTTTCCGTGACGCGTGGAAACGAGCACAACATTGCATCATTCCAGCCGCTGCTATTTACGAGCCCGATTGGCGCAGTGGAAAAGCAATTTCAACGCGCATCGAGCGCGCCGACGGTGAACCCATGGGGATTGCCGGATTGTGGGCGTCTTGGAAATCACCCAATGGTGAACTGCTGCATAGTTACACCATGCTCACCATTAATGCCAATGCACATGCGTTGATGAAGCAATTCCATAAACCCACCGATGAGAAGCGAATGGTGGTCGTACTAGCACCAGATCTTTATCAGGATTGGCTTGAAGCCAAGGCGGAGCACAGCCATGCGTTCATGCAACTGGCTCCCATTGAGCTTTGTGTTCGGGACCTACCGGTTTCAGGGCATCAAGCATCGCTTATCTAAACAAACCAGCCTTTGAATATAAGGAATATTAAAGATGGCCTCATACCGTATTGTTTTGGACATAGAAGGCGCAACTGAGGAAGACCTTGCCAGAGGAGTTGCAGCGGCGCAGGCTGTTTTTGAAGACGCAGCAGTAGACCCGTGGGACGGTGCCCATGCCAGCCATGATATGGAATGGCGAACAAATGATTCAACGGTGGTACTCACCGACGAGGAAGTACGCTGTGGCAAGACGTATTGGAATGCCATTGAGACTGCACTGCAAGCAGCCTGCGAGAACCTGCCAAACACTGCCAAAAAATATGAATTCAGCCTCCTAAGACCTGATGAGGCGTCGAACCAAATCAATGAACTGTCCGTTGACGTTGTTCGACCGTCTACGGCTTATGGGCGACCAGCTGAAGAACTCAGGGAACCCAAGTCGTGTAGGCGACGCAAATTGGTGGGATGGAACTGGGAGTGGTCGAGCGAAAATTGAAAGACAACTTTGACTTGCTCACGTAACAGCCACCTTCATGAAAACCATATCAGTGCTCTTCGTCTGCATGGGAAACATCTGCCGCAGCCCGACTGCGCACGGAGTGTTCCGTCACAAGGTGAAGTCACTGGGGCTTCACGATTTTGTGACGGTGGACTCCGCAGGCACCCATAACTATCATCCAGGAAGCCCGCCTGATGAACGCTCCCAAGAACATGCAACCAAGCGAGGCTGTGACCTCTCAGACTTGCGCGCACGCCAGATCAGAAAATCCGATTTCGAAACTTTTGATCACATCTTGGTGATGGACTGGGACAACCTGTCTCTAGTTCAAGAAAAGTGTCCTCCACAGCATCAGAAGAAAGTCAGACGCTTTACGGAGTTTTGCCAAGAGTTCGACAGCCCTGTTGTGCCAGACCCCTACTACGGCGGGGCACAAGGTTTCGAGCACGTTCTGGACCTGATCGAGGACGCGAGTGAAGGATTTCTACAACACTTGAAAGACAGCAATCGCATATGAGCAATAACCGATTGAATCCACCGAGTATTGCAGCAATGAATTCCAGAATCCCATGAACACCTGGGGGATATGCTCATAGATCAGCAGAAAGCGGAACTGCTGAGACAACGCACCGACCGAGAGTTTCTTGGGCAGATAGAAGACGGCCAGTTTGTACGCAAGGAAATTTCGCAACCAGGCGCGAAGCCATGGATGCAGTCCTTAACTGTATGGCCTTCTACAGCCACAGACGATTGGATTCGACTCTGGGATATGTGAGTCCGATGCATTACGAGGATCGCTGGTATGTGGCACAACGTAAAAAGCTGCATGAATCATGGGCTAAGAGCTACCCAATTCAAGGGCTAGGCCAATCAATACCACGGCCTAGGACTTCACGCGGCCACGTGAAATCGGTGCGATGGACCGCACTTTAGGAACACGGGTTGTTGGGGGAACAAGCAGTTCCCGCACATCGACCTTCAACGCCTTGGCAAAGGTATGCAGGGCGGTCAGCGTCGGATTAGCCAGCCCGGACTCAACCCGACTCATGTAAGTCCTGAAGACACCGGCTCGTTCAGCCAACTCTTCTTGCGTGATGGTTTGCTCATAACGCAACTCTTTGATTCGAAGACCTAGAGCTTTTTGCAGTGTGAGAGCTTGTTTTGGCACCTTTCAAGTGTCAATTTGGTATATTTATTCGTACACACAC
>JBEANP010000083.1:0-10203 GCA_041165385.1 Pseudomonadota bacterium
AGCAGGCCCGACAGACCATTGCCACATGGAGAACCGACTACAACGAGACCAGACCGCACAGCAGTTGTGGGCGTATACCGCCTGCGACGTTCGCCGCATTGAATCGCCAGTTAACTGGCGATTCAATCCAAACCAGCAAGACCGATCCAGGGATCAGTTAATCTTGCAAACCTCGGACTTCTGGAATTTAGCTTGGTACGGGGATTGGGGGCAGGTCATGTAAGTGTTCCAATTTGAATATCCACGTATCTACGAGGCAATCGTGTAGTCGGTGTCTTCGGTTTTGCCCAGCCGTCGCGACCCATCCTCCGGGGTACAGGTTGTGATGGACTAGCCGGTTGTCACGCTGAGGGTGTATGCGTAGAAGAAGTTTGGGGGCTGAAGAACTTTAACGACATAGAAGTGGGTATCTTTTTTTGGGCGAAATCACTCCGCTCGGGGCTTCTCTTTCAAAGCCTGCGCCAGAGCTTGTTCTTCCAGAGGCTTGAGAAGAACGGCCAATAGGTTGAGTCCGCCACTTCTTGCAAACAACTTCGCCATGGAAACGATGTCCATGTCACCGCCCGAAATCAAGATCACACCACCTGCAAATCTCCGCTCCACCAGAGCATGGATCAATTCGATTCCATCCTTTTTTGGCATAAAAATATCAGTGACCACAACGTCAGGCGCAGGATCCATCCGATCCAACAACTTCAACCCTTGCTCACCATCTACAGCGCAAGTGATATCTGTGTAGCCTAGGCGGCAAAGCGCGACCTGAACGATTTCGCGGCTGGTTTCGTCATCTTCAATTAAAAGTATTTTCTTCATCTTGGCTTGGAGTCGTTTTCAACGGACTCCCATTCAGTTTTCAAGGTCAATATCTCCGGCAGGATGGATTCAAATGCTTCGATCATGGCGGGGTCAAAATGTGTACCGCTCCATTCACGCAATTTGGCCAGCACTTGGTCTAGGGGCCAGGCTTCTTTATATGGGCGTTTCATGGACAGTGCGTCAAACACATCGGCTACTGCCACCACACGGGCCGACACCGGAATAGCCTCGCCAGCCAGCCCACTGGGGTAGCCGCTTCCGTCCCAGCACTCATGGTGGTTGAGCGCAATTTCCGCAGCCAATGCAAAAATCGGCGAATTGCTGGTGGACAGGATGTCATACCCAATACGGGGGTGGGTCTTCATTTCATCCCACTCATGGGCATCCAGCTTGCCGGGCTTTTTCAGAGTGGAATGGCTGATACCGATCTTGCCCGTGTCATGCATGGGGGCCGCTTGTTCAATTAAGTGGCAAATATCTTCGGGCAACCCATAGGCCGCCGCCAGTAGTCGCGAATAGGCAGCCATACGCCAGATATGCACACCAGTGTCGTTGTCATTGAAATGACCGGCTTGGCTCAACATGTACAGCGCATCGTTGTAACTGCGCTCCAACTTGCTGGCGCGGACCAAACTCAAATGGGTCTTGACACGCGCCTTGAGGATATCGCTGGAGAACGGTTTGGTGATGTAGTCCACACCACCAGCGGCAAATCCGTTGGCTTCATCGGTGGTCTCATTCTTGCTGGTGACAAAAATTACCGGTATCGCCTCAGTGCGCTCGTCCGCCTTGAGTTCACAACAAACCGAATACCCATCCCGGTCAGGCAACTGCACATCCAATAGGATCAGCGAGGGCGAATGCTTGTGTACCGCGGCCAGTGCCTCTGCGCCATTGCGCGCAAATACCATGGAGTAGCTGCCACGTAGTGCTGCATCAATGGCTGCCAGATTCACGGGTTCATCATCAACGATCAGAATTGGTCCAATAAACATCAGGACTCTCCTTTGCACATACGTGAAGAATGCATTAAATCCTTTGTTACCGCTTCACCGGAACGAAAGTCATAGTTGTCCAGTGCCGCATGCAGCAGTTCCCGGCTTGAGGATGGCAAGACGTGTCCAATTTCGGCAAGCACCCGTTCCACCTCGACCGAGCTATCGCTTTGCCAAGCGTCAAGCAGCCTTGACAGCGACGGTGTGAGTGAGGCGCTTTCCAATTCCGACAGTGGCACAGCGTCTTTCGAGGGCGGTGCATACCGCGCAATGGAGTCCAAAGCCGTATGGAGAGCATTCTTAAATTCACGCAATGCCCGGTCTGCTGGCTCGCTGCGTTGCAGCACTTGCTCCAGCGACAGTGCGGCAGCGGCCACATCGTGAAGCCCCAGATTGGCAGCACCGCCCCGGAATTTGTGGGCAAGCGCCGCCCCCTCCGCCGCAGTTGCATAGTGCAAGTCTTGCACCATATGTCTGTAGCGGTCGGCAAATTTGCGCAGGAATTTTTGATAATTGGGGGCGTCGCGCCAGATCGCCAATGCCTTGGTGATGGCCATGCCTGGCAGGTCTTGCGATGGCAGGACGCGGCGCTCTGGTGCGGCCGCTTCCGACAACGCGTCCACCGACGGGACATAGCCTGTCAGCTTGAGAACCAACGCAATTGCCTTGTCCACATCAAACGGCTTTGCGATAAAACCGCTCATGCCAGACTGGCGCGCCAGCGCCTGGTCTTCCACAAAAGCCCCAGCGGTGAGAGCGACCACGGGCAGGGTCTTCCAGGACGCCAGTTGGTGTATCCGCTGCGTGGCGTCGTACCCATTCATGACAGGCATTTGTACATCCATCAGCACGATGTCCACCGCAACATCTGGGCTAGAAAGCCAATTCAGCGCGTCTTGGCCGTCATGTGCAACATTCACAATGGCGCCCTCACCTTCGAAGATGCGCTGGGCCACTTCACGATTGATGTCGCTGTCATCCACCACCAACATGCGCAAGCCCTGAAGGCGATGTTCGTTCGAGCCGGGCAACGCATCCGATACGCCGTCTTTTTCTGCAAAGATGGCCTGCACAGCACCCAGCAGGCTGGACGCTGTCACAGGCTTGGTCAACATGGCATCCACGTAACATAAAGCCGGATGATTGGCCAACGCGTCACGCCCATAGGCTGTCGACAAAAGGATGACAGGTACCTTGTTTTCGGATAGGCGGGTGTAAATCTCACGCGCCGCGCCAAGTCCATTCAATACGGGCATGTCCCAGTCCAGAACAACCACTTGCTGGCCCGGAAGCCGTTGGCTGAGTTCCATGACCTGCGCCACGGCAGCTGTGCCATCTGACACCACAATGGGATTCCATTGGAGGCTTTGTGCGATGGTCTGCAGCGCCGCACGGGACACTTGGCTGTCACCAGCGATGACAAGATCCAGCGTCTGTAAGTCATTTTCAGGCCGATGGTGATTGACATCACGCTTCAGGGTCAGTGTGAAGTAGAACTTGCTTCCCTGCCCCAGTTCGGTATGTACTTGAAGCTCGCTTCCCATCATCCGCAGCAAACGCTGGCAAATCGTCAAGCCCAGGCCAGTACCTCCGAATTTGCGAGTGATGGATACATCAGCTTGCTGGAATGGGATAAATAGTTTGGCCACCTGCACATCGGTCATTCCGATGCCTGAGTCTGCCACCTCAAAACGAAGAGTGACGTCGGCATCACTTTGCGCAACGGCACCAATCGTGAGTGCAACAAACCCTTTTTCTGTAAATTTGATGGCGTTACTCACCAGATTCAACAAAACCTGACTCAATCGAATTTGATCGCCAATCAGACTGTTTACACCACTCGCCGGCGGAGTAATGGCCAGCTCAAGGTCCTTGGACACAGCTGCGGACTCCATCATCGTGGCTGTGCTGTTGATCAGATCTTGGATGTCGAATGCCACCATCTCCAACTGCATGGCAGATGCTTCTATCTTTGAGTAATCAAGAATGTCATCCAGAATTCGCTGCAAGGTGCGCCCAGAGGTTTGAATTTTGCGCACCAGCTGTGCTGCATCGGGCGGCAAATCGATCTTATTCAACAGATAGGTTAAACCCAGCACGCCGTTCATTGGCGTACGGATTTCATGGCTCATATTGGCCAAGAATGCGCTCTTGGCAGCGCTGGCCGATTCAGCCTGTGCCTTGGCTTGTTGCAACACGGTCACATCGTAAAGCCAGGCCAGTATCGATTTTTCACTTTCGTAGGTAATGACCATGTAAGACGCCAGCGCCCAGACACGTGGGACTTCCGGTTTGTCCGGAAGAAACAACTCAACCAGCCGATTCAGAACGATCTCGCCTCTGCCAAGCCGTTGCTTGATGTCTTCAAACACCAACGGGTCCACATAATTTTGCCGAATATCCATTCCGGCGGCTTCTTGCTCACTCCGTTTGACTAGTTCAGAAAAAGCCTGGTTCGTGAATACCACCCGGTTGTCTGAGAGGCGGGCAATTCGCACGGCCATAGGCGAAGCCTGCAAGGTGCTGCGCAAGGTGTCTTGCTGGTTCTTGAGCCGGGTGTAGTCCTGAATAACAGTCCGGCTGGATTTAAAAACACCTTGTTCGTCGTAATACGCAGTGACGGACAACAAACCGTAAAACGTGGTGCCATTCTTGCGAACAAACTCTATCTGAACATCCTGCACGCTGCCATTGGCAATCAATTTGGGGAACGTGGCATTGAACACCGCGGCCGATCCAGGGGTGATCAATTCGGTAATGCGCTTCTTTCCCACAAGCTCTTCGCGGGTATATCCAAACCACTGGAGTTCGGTATCGTTGATGCGCTGGATGCTCCCGTCCTTGTCCAAGGAGTGGTATCCACAAGGTGCCAAGTTGTAAAGGTCTTGGAGTTCCAGAATGGTTTGCGCCAGCTCACTGCTGGACTCTTGCAGTTCCGCCGTCCGCTTTTCGACCATCTCTTCCAAATGGCTGCGGTACTGCTCCAGCTCCTTCTCGCGTTGGCGCCTCTCGGATACATCTACCACCGTGGCTTGCACAAGGCTCTTGCCCTCGGAAACAAAGGGGGCCAAGCCAATTTCCACTGAAAAGGTGCTGCCGTCTTTGTGCAGGCCAAACAGGTCGTGACGACCAACGTCCATTTGCCGCGGCTCACTGCTGTTCACAAAACGCTGACGTACTTGCGCGTGCGCACTGTGTCGCTCCTGCGGAACCAGCATATCAATGGATTGCCCCTCCAACTCGTCTGCTGCATAGCCAAACATGGTAAGCAGCGATGCATTGGCCATCTGAATATTTCCATCAGCATCCACCACCACCAACCCATTCGGATTGGCAGCAAACACGGTGGCCAAGTGATCTTTCTGACTTATCAGCGCCTGCTGTGTCTCGCGGATGTCGGTCACATCACGGTTAATACCAATCAGACTGGTGGCCTTGCCAGCGGCATCTTTTGCCACGATGGAGGCCATTTGAATATGCCGTATCCGGCCACCAGACAGGACGATGCGAAACTCTCCTACATAACCTGTGTCTGCGCTGGTTGCGGCTGCCAGCGCCTGCTCTGCCCACGCAAGGTCTTGCGGATGAAGACGAGATTTCCAGAAGTCGTAATACGTGCCGCTTCCACGCACCGCATCGGGCATCTCAAACATGTCGTAGAGACGTTCATCCCATTGAAGCGTGTTGCCAATCAGGTCCCATTCCCAAATGCCAATGTCCGCTGCCTGGGTCGCCAATTGCAGTCGGTTTTGACTGTCCCGAATCCGCTGCTCACTGGCAATGCGTTCGGTGACGTCGTTGCTCGTACCAAGCCATTCACGCACACTGCCATCTGGCGCAAGAATAGGCACACCTTTGACACTGAACTGCCGGTACACCCCATCATGCCTTCGCACACGGAATTCCGTCTCATAGTTGGTTCGCTGCTCCAGTGCTTGTG
This sequence comes from Pseudomonadota bacterium, assembly GCA_041165385.1. Taxonomy (GTDB): domain Bacteria; phylum Pseudomonadota; class Gammaproteobacteria; order Burkholderiales; family Burkholderiaceae_C; genus Allorhodoferax. The sequence goes on from JBEANP010000083.1 coordinate 5,752, forward strand.
TCCAAGTGGCAACGGTGCGCTCCCAGTCGTCTGGGTGAATGAAGTTCATCCACCCGGACGCACTTTCCTTTGCAACGTTTTGGCCGGTGAACTCACTCCAATCCAAACTGTCGCCTAAACCATTGCCAAAGGCATCGGTATGCCAGACGATCTCGCTGGTTGCCGTCACCAACGACCGAAAGCGCAACTCGCTGTCTTCAATGGACTGGGTGGCCGCTTTGAGGTCTTCAATATCGGTGTTGGAGCCGAACCATTTGATAATTTTTCCGTCGGTTTCCCGCACGGGAGAGGCCAAGGTGTGGAACCAGCGGTACACGCCGTCATGGCGGCGTATACGGCACTCAATTTGGAAGTGCTTGCCGTGGGCTGCAGTAGCAGTCCATTCCTTTACCGTACGCTGGCGATCATCTGGGTGAATTTGTTCTAGCCAAGCAAATCCCAATTGGGAGGCTTCGCTGATACCTGTGTACTTAACCCACTGCGGGCTTAAATAGTCGTAATCACCCTGGGCAGTAGTGGTCCAAACCAACTGTGGCAAAAATTCGGTGACTTGTCGATAGCGGCTTTCACTCTCTATCAGGCGCACATTGGCATTGTGCGCAGAAGTGATGTCTTCAAAAAGCAAAACTGAACCGGAAATTTTCCCAGTCGTCAATCTGTACGGCATCAAATTAAGCGCGTATACCAGTCCATTTTCTGCATGCAGCGTGCGCTGCATTGGCGATCCACTGACAATCACAGCGCGTACGTCGGCTTCGATTCCCGGCACCGCCACTGCCCAAGCCAGACTGTTGAGTGATTTTCCTTTCAGCGGTCCGACTTCTGCAAAGACTTGACCGCATGCGCGGTTGGCATGCGTCACCTGCAGGGTCGCATCCAACACCAGCAAGGGGAAATACAGGCTTTCCGACACGTTATTCAAATCGGTAGAAATGCCTTCCAGCTCTGAGGATTTGAATTGCAGCTCTTCATTAACTGTGAGCAGCTCTTCATTGGTCGACTGCATTTCTTCGTTGGAAGTCTGAAGTTCTTCATTGGTGGACTGCAGCTCTTCATTCAAGGATTGCAGTTCCTGGTTAGAGGTATGCAATTCTTCTGCCACCAGATGCAGGTGGTTGCGGGTGTTGACCAGTTCGCGCTCCAGCTCGCTGATGATCACGTTTTCATTGGTGTTCAGCGATACCAGCACCGCATCCAACGCCTCATGCGGTTGCGCAAGGAATGAGACTATCAATAGCCCCGAATCGCCCTTTCCGAAGGCCGAAGCAACCAGTGAAACACGGCGGACCACACCGTCAATTTGCAGGCGAATTTGCGCACCGTGCACGGGCGATTCGCCACGGCGGCATCGGTACACCAGCGCACGCAACTCCGCGCTGAGCTGGGTTTCGACCATGTCAAACAAATACATCTCCGCCCGCCCTTTGGGCAGACCCACATAGGGTTTCAAGTCGCCTTGAAAATAGACGACCCGGTCAGCTTCGTTGATAACCAGCGTAGGGGGGGCATAGAGCTCCAGCAACTGTTGCTGTAAGCGCTGGCTGATCTGATCCTCCCTCAGGGCGACATCGTTGGCATCGGTTAGTTTGCCGCTAAGGCGAAGGTGCTGAGTTTGACCTAACGGCAGCGTGTATTGCGCTGCGCCCTCAACCCGCGCATACAGGCGTTGGCGTTCATCTTTGGGCACGAACAAGTCCTGCATGGCATCTGCCGATTCCGCGCGCCCCAGCAGCAGGTGGCCGCCAGGTTTAAGTGCCCAGTGAAATACCTCCAGAGTGCGCTGCTGCACTGGTGGATTCAGGTAGATCATCAGGTTACGGCACGTCACCAAATCTAGCCGGGAGAATGGCGGGTCGCTCACCACGTTCTGACGCGCAAATACCAAGCGGTTGCGAATGCTTTTGAGCATGCGCCCCGAATTGCCATGGATTTCAATGTAGCGATCACGCAGCGCCTTGGGTATTTCATCCAGCACCACTTTGGAGTAAGTCGCAGCCCGCGCATGTTCCAGGGCGGCCTCGTCCAGGTCCGAGGCAAAAATGATGTACTGGAGGTCCTTGCGCCCGTTCAAGCGGATAGCCTCTTCAAACAGCATGGCAATGCTGTAAGCCTCTTCTCCGGTTGCGCACCCTGCCACCCAGCACCGCACGGCGCCGGATGGCGCTCTCTGAACGATGTCAGCAATTTGATGCGCCAGGGCTAGATAAGCTTCGCCGTCGCGGAAGAAAGATGTCACACTGATAAAGCAGTCCCGCACCAGCAATTGCGCTTCTGCCGGATTCGCTTTCAAATACGCGATGTATTCCGTTAGGCTACGCAAGCCCAGCAAGCTCAACCGACGCGCAATGCGCCTCCCCACCGTTCCGCTTTTGTACTCGTCAAGGCGAAAGGACGTGCGTAGCCGCACTAATTTGGCGATCTGCTGGTAGTCGTCCCCATCAGCGTCAATCCCAAAGTGAATGACAGCCTCTCTAGACTCACTCACCAGGCGCAAGAGTAGTGGACCTATAGCCTCTGGACGTAACACCAGATCCACGTTGCCGGTCTGGAGGGCCGCCTTGGGCATGCCGTCAAACTTGGCTGAGACGGTGTCTTGCGCAATGGTGACGCCACCGGCGGCCTTGATGTCACGCAGGCCTGCGGCCCCGTCGCTACCGGTACCAGAGAGCACGATGCCAATGGCGTCCTCGCCCAATTCCTCGGCCAAAGACCGGAATAGGACATCTGCAGAAGGCCTGGGTCCTGCCACGTCGTGCAAATCCACATGGATCAGCAGTCCATCACGGTACACCACGTTGTGATTAGGTGCCGCTATGTAGATCGCGCCACCTTGGACTACCTGGCTTGCTTCCAGCTTCAGTAGTTTTAGACCGGTTTTGGGCGCCAGAAGCTCGACCAGTGTGCTTTGGTGGTCCGGCGACATATGTTGAGCTATGACGTAACTCAACGCACTGGTCTTCGGCAGGCACGAAAGCATTTCTCGCAGCGCGTCCAGCCCGCCTGCGGATGACGCCACGCCAACCAAGCGGACAGGACTGCTCTCTGCACTGGGATGGGATTCGACAGCGCCAACGGAGGTAGTTGCGGGAGTAGATGGAGCCTTCTTTGAGGCTGCGAAACTCTTGGCCACAAATTTGCCCCCTTAAAGCTATTCACATCGAATGCGCCTACCCAAACTTTTAAATCAATGCATTGGGGTTAGTCGCCGTTTGACTTTACACCAGTTCATTTATGGAAAATGAAATGCACGACAAAAAAACAAAATGGAAGTGCCAATCAATATTTTCGAACACTAGGGAAATTCACAGAAAAACTAGCACTCGCCCCCGTGGAATATGCACAAGTAGCTACAAAAAATATAGCAATCATGACCACAATCAGGCCAGCGTCACCCGCGCAAACTTGCGTTTACCCACTTGCAGCACATAGGTGCCCGCGCCCAACTTGAGACCCTTGTCGCTGACCACATTGCTGTCCACGCGCACCCCGCCGCCGTCAATCAAACGGTTGCCTTCACCGCTGGAGGCAGCCAGACCTGCTGACTTGAGCAGCGCACCGATTCCAACTGCCGTGCTGTCTTCGCCCAGTGGCAGAGTGATCTCGTCGATCTGGTCAGGCACGCCGCCCTTGCTGCGTTTGATAAAGTCCTGCTCCGCCGCATCCGCTGCCGCCGCACTGTGAAAGCGCGCGGTGATTTCTTTGGCAAGCGCCACCTTAGCGTCCTTCGGGTTTCGCCCGCCCTGCACTTCGGCTTTGAGCGCGGCAATCTCGGACTCGCTCTTGAAGCTCAGCAGTGTGTACCACTTCCACATCAGCACGTCGGAGATGCTCAGCACCTTGGCGAACATGGTGTTGGGCTCCTCAGAAATGCCGATGTAGTTGTTCTTGCTCTTGGACATCTTCTCCACACCATCCAGCCCCTCAAGCAGCGGCATGGTCAAGATGCACTGAGGCTCCTGGCCGTATTCGGCCTGCAGCGTGCGGCCCATCAGCAGGTTGAACTTCTGGTCGGTGCCACCCAGTTCCAGGTCGCTGTGCAGCGCCACCGAGTCATAGCCCTGCATCAGCGGGTACAAAAATTCATGCACCGCAATGGGTGTGCCGGCCTTGAAGCGGTCATGAAAGTCGTTGCGCTCCATCATGCGTGCAACCGTGTAGCGGCTAGCCAGCGCAATCATGCCGCGCGCGCCCAGCGGGTCGCTCCATTCGCTGTTGTAGCGAATTTCGGTTTTGGCCGGGTCTAGCACCAGGCTGGCCTGACGGTAGTAAGTTTCGGCGTTGATCTTGATTTGCTCTGGCGTCAGTGGCGGGCGGGTGCTGTTGCGACCGCTGGGGTCGCCAATCATGCTGGTGAAGTCGCCAATCAAAAAGATCACCGTGTGGCCCAAATCTTGCAACTGCCGCATCTTGTTCAACACCACGGTATGGCCAATATGAATGTCGGGCGCAGTG
>JBEANP010000084.1:0-10189 GCA_041165385.1 Pseudomonadota bacterium
CGGGTAAAAGCTGGCTGGGGGCAACGCTCACCGTCAAGTCGAGCAAGCTGACACAAGATGCTGAGGGTGAAGTGGTCCGCCCCGGCTTGCCAGCCAGCGGCATGTTCATCATCAACCCGCCGCACACGCTGAAAGCGGCCTTGAAAGAGGCTATGCCGCAGATGGTGGAAGCCTTGAAGCAAGACCAACACGCCACGTTCACGCTGGAATCTGGCGGCTGAACTTGCGCTCGTGCACGTCAAAGGCCTGGGGCCGGGCGGCTCATGCTGCCAAATGCGCAGAAATCGCCGCCCGGCCCCAAGCCCTTAACGCTTAAACCGCTTCAGTCGATCAAACCCAAGTTCTTGCACAAGGCCAAAGTTGGCCCACTTTGGTTCATGGTGTAAAAGTGGATTGCAGGCGCTCCGCCAGCGCGCAATTGCTCACACAGGTCAGTCACCACGTCCAAACCAAAAGCTTTGATCGACGCGGTGTCATCGCCAAAACTTTGCAGACGTAACCGAATCCAGCGGGGAATTTCTGCACCACAGGCGTCTGAAAAGCGCATTAGTTGGGTCGAACTGGTGATTGGCATGATGCCGGGTACCACAGGCACGGTGATACCCAGCGCATCCACTTCTTCTTGGAAGCGGAAATAGGCATCCGAGTTGTAGAAGTATTGGGTAATAGCCGAATTCGCCCCGGCGTTCACCTTGGCTGCAAAAGCCTGCAAGTCGCTGGCAGGCGACTTGGCTTGGGGGTGTACCTCCGGGTAGGCCGCCACTTCGATATGGAAGTCGTCACCCGTCTCAGCGCGAATAAAAGCAACCAAGTCGCTGGCGTAATGGAACTCACCACCGGCACCGTAGCCGCTGGGCAGGTCACCACGCAATGCCACCAAGCGGTTGACGCCCATGGCTTTGAGTGTGGCCAGTTGGGCGCGCACGGTGTCTTTGGTCGCGCCAATGCATGAAAAGTGCGAGGCCGCACCTACGCCCTCGGCCAAAATATCGCGCACTGTGTTGAAGGTACCTTCTTGCGTGGAGCCGCCGGCACCAAAGGTAACCGAGCAAAACTCGGGCTTGAGCGCATACAACTGCTGGCGTACGCCGCGCAGTTTTTCAACGCCCTCAGGCGTTTTCGGCGGAAAAAACTCAAAGCTCAGGGGAATGCGGGTGTTTGAAACCATGACCAACTACTCCATCTCACTCGCCCTGCACTGGCAGGGCGCACGGTTAGCCCGCTTTGCGGGCGCAAATAAAGAATTCGCGGTTGCCATCGCCACCTGCAATGGGCGAATCGAACCAGGCAGTGACGGCGAGACCCAGATCAGCGCAGGCTTCACGCAGTCGACTTTCCACGATCGGGTACATCGCATCGTCTTTCACAATGCCCCCCTTACCAACTTGGCCGGGTTGTAGCTCAAACTGGGGCTTCACCAGCGTCAGCAAGGTGCCTCCCGCTTTGAGCATGGGCACCACTGCGGGCAAGACCAAGGTTTGAGAGATGAAGGACAAGTCCGCAACGATCAGATCAAACGACGGCGCAAATTCGTCGGGTAACTCCACAGCAGCCATGTCGACTTCTTGCTCCTCATCTAACGCGTCATCTTCGTAGAAATCGTCGTCTTCGACGTCACTTTCAACGTCAAATTGGCCGTCAGCCCCGGTGCTTAGTGCGTAAGCAGCTATCAAATTTGTAACACTTACCGTTCGGGCGTTGACGCCTTCCACGCACAAAACACGTGGATCGCTGCGTAAACTAGGGTGCAACTGGGCGCTTCCCACGTCCAAACCCACCACGGACAAGGCACCCGACTTCAGCAGGCAATCAGTAAAACCACCCGTGCTTTGCCCGACGTCTAGGCACTTAAGCCCGTCCACAGACAAACCCACTTTTTTGAGGGCAGCCTCTAACTTGAGCCCGCCACGGGACACATAGCGCGCTTCGGAGTCATCGAGCAAACGGATGTCTGCTAGCTCGGGGACCTCGTCACCATTTTTAGCCACCCGTTTCCAGGTGTCCAAGTTCAGCCACTCCACACCATCGGCAATCAGGCGCTGGGCCTGAGATCGGGTGCTGGCCAGCCCGCGCTGAACCAGCAATTGGTCAATCCGCATCGATGCCTTGGCTTAGTAGCGGTAAGCGTCGGCTTTGTACGGACCGGCTTTGCTCACGCCGATGTACGAAGCTTGCTCGTCTGTCAATTCCGACAATACGGCACCCACCTTTTTAAGGTGCAAACGCGCTACTTTTTCGTCCAAATGCTTGGGCAACACATACACCTTGCCGGCTTTGTAGTCTTTAGGCTTGGTGAACAGCTCGATCTGGGCGATGGTCTGGTTGGCAAAGCTGGACGACATCACAAAACTGGGATGGCCTGTGCCGCAACCCAAATTTACCAAGCGGCCTTTGGCCAACAAGATGATGCGCTTTTCGGCCTTCTTGCCTTTCTTGGGGAAGATGACGTGGTCAACTTGGGGCTTGATCTCATCCCACTGCAGTTTCTCCAGCGAAGCCACATCGATTTCGTTGTCGAAGTGACCGATGTTACAAACGATGGCCTGGTCTTTCATGGCCTCCATATGCTTGTAGGTGATCACGTTTTTGTTACCGGTAGCAGACACAAAAATATCGGCTTTATCAGCCGCGTATTCCATGGTCACTACTTTGTAGCCTTCCATGGCGGCTTGCAGAGCGTTGATGGGGTCAATCTCTGTTACCCACACTTGGGCACTGAGGGCACGCAGTGCTTGGGCCGAACCCTTGCCCACGTCACCGTAACCAGCCACCAATGCCACTTTGCCAGCGATCATCACATCGGTAGCGCGCTTGATAGCGTCGACCAAAGATTCGCGGCAGCCATAGAGGTTGTCGAACTTACTCTTGGTAACTGAATCATTCACATTGATTGCGCGGAAGGCCAATGTGCCCTTGGCAGACATTTCGTTCAAACGCAGCACGCCGGTGGTAGTCTCTTCGGTTACGCCGATGATCGCTTTCAGACGACGGCTGTACCAAGTGGAGTCAACCTTTAGCTTAGCTTTGATGGCGTTGAACAGGCAAATCTCTTCTTCACTGCCAGGCTTGGCCAATACTTTGATGTCTTTCTCAGCTTTGGCACCCAAATGCATGAGCAAGGTGGCGTCGCCACCGTCGTCCAAAATCATGTTCGGGCCTTCGGTTTTGCTTCCCTTTGGGCCAAACTCAAAAATGCGGTGGGTGTAATCCCAGTAGTCGACCAAGTTTTCGCCCTTGTAGGCAAACACAGGGGTGCCTTTTGCTACCAGCGCAGCGGCGGCATGGTCTTGGGTAGAAAAAATGTTGCAAGAAGCCCAACGCACTTCAGCGCCCAAGGCTTGCAATGTTTCCACCAGCACACCCGTTTGGATGGTCATGTGCAAGGAGCCTGTTATACGGGCGCCTTTCAAGGGCTGCGCTTTAGAGAACTCTTCACGAATTGCCATCAGGCCGGGCATTTCAGTCTCGGCAATGGTCAGTTCTTTACGTCCCCATGGGGCCAGGCTCAGATCGGCGATCTTGTAATCTTCAAAATTCTTGGCAAATTTCAACACGCTCATAGTTCACTCCAAAAGTAAATTTGAAAGACCACAGACTGCCGTGTGAAAAAAGGGCTCACCCGACAGTTCAGTGGGTGAGCGCCGTTGGTGCGCTGGCACCACAGTAGTGCCGAGCGGTCCGAGCCTCGTTCACTTTGCGTGAACTGCAACGCTCCTCGGAAGCCTTGGATTATAGAGGGAACGCCGCGGCGCCGCTGGCGGGCCTTTGCACTACACCACCATTGCGAACATGCCGCTCCATGGCTGCAGGCTCACTGCGCCGTCGATGCAATTAACACCGTGCAAACCTTCCACAGACAAAACCTCTTGTATAGCAACACCAGACGGCAAAGCCCACTGCGCGGATTTGTCGCTGAAGTTAAACACGCAAAGCACGCGCTGTGACGCGTTGCTGCGGATGAAAGCAAACACCTGTTGGTTCAGAGGCATCAACGCAATGTCGCCGTCAATCAATGCGGTTTGAGTTTTGCGCCATTTCAGCATTGCACGGTAAAAACTCAGCAACGAATCAGGCACACCGTCTTGCAGGTCGACTGCCAATGCACGGTGGCTTTCCACTGCTGGTAACCAAGGTTTGGCATGTGAGGCGCCATTGGAAAATCCGAGGTTGGCCTGGGTTGAATTCCAAGGCATTGGTGTGCGACATCCATCGCGCCCCTTGAACTCTGGCCACATGGTGATTCCATAGGGGTCTTGCAAGTCCTCGTAGGCAATATCAGCTTCTGGTAAACCCAGTTCATCGCCTTGGTAAATGCAGGAGGACCCACGCAGACTGAGCTGCATGGCCGCACCCAATTTCAGTAAGGCAAGGTTGGGCTGGCTACCGCCCCACCGTGTGGCAAACCGGACGACATCATGATTTGACAGCGCCCAGCAAGGCCAACCGCCCTCAGCAATAGCCTCAAACCGCTTGATAACACCGTGGAAAAATTCTGACGAATGGGCCGTACCCAATAGATCAAAGCAATAGGCCATATGCAACTTGTCGCCGCCACGGGTGTACTCAGCAACCCGCGCCAAGCCATCGTCGTCGCCAATTTCACCCACCATGGTGGTGTTGGGGTAGCTATCTAACAAAGCGCGCAAACGCTGCATAAACACCAAGTTTTCCGGCTGGCTTTTGTCAAATTTGTGCCATTGCCAGCCATACGGGTTAACTTCGCTGACTGCAGGGTCTTCACCGTCGGGGCGGCCGCGAGGCGGATTACTGCGCAGTTGCTTATCGTGAAAGTAAAAATTGGCGGTGTCGAGCCGGTATCCGTCCACGCCCAAGTCCAGCCAAAACTTCACCGTGCCAAGCAACGCCTCCTGCACTTCTGGGTTGTGAAAGTTCAGATCTGGCTGGCTAGTCAAAAAGTTGTGCATGTAGTACTGGCAGCGACGGGTGTCCCACTGCCAGGCACTTCCGCCGAAAATAGAAAGCCAGTTATTGGGTGGATTGCCGTCGTCTTTTGCATCCGCCCAAATAAACCAATCAGCCTTGGGGTTGGTTTTACTTGAGCGGCTTTCCACAAACCAAGGGTGTTGGTCTGCACAGTGCGATAACACCTGGTCAATCATGACCTTGAGGCCTAGCGCATGCGCCTTGTCTACCAAGGCCTTGAAATCTGCCAGGGTGCCAAACATGGGGTCTACGTCGCAATAGTCGCTTACGTCGTAGCCGAAGTCTTTCATAGGGCTTTTGAAGAACGGCGACAACCAAATGCCATCCACACCCAACTGCGCCACATAGTCGAGCTTTGACGTGACACCCGCCAAATCGCCAATACCGTCGCCATTGCTATCGGCATAGCTGCGTGGGTAGATTTGATAAATAACGCCACCGCGCCACCAGTTGTCGTTTTGAGCTTTATTGGAAGTAGTCATATTTTGCGAATTAATTTAATCAGCCAGCGCACGCAAATGGGCTTGCAAGAACCGTGCGCTTTTCTTTGGTGTGCGTACTTGGGTGTCAAAGTCGACATGCACTATGCCAAAGCGCTGACTGTACCCGTGCGCCCACTCGAAGTTATCCAGCAAACTCCACACGTAATAACCGCGAACATCGACACCATTGCGGACCAACTCAGCTACCTGCTCCAAATGCGAGGTGAGATAGGAGCAGCGCATATCGTCGTCACACTGCCCATGACGCAATCCGGTGTTGTCCGCAGCACCGTTCTCGGTAATCCAAATGGCCGGCAACGGCCAATGCGCAGTCAAGTTATTGACTACACGCGTCAACCCTTCGGGATAAATTTCCCAACCAATGTCCGTGAGAGGCAAAGCGGGATTGGGTGGTACAAAAGCGTAGCCACGGGAAACCTCTTCGGCGGATACTGGGGCGCGGGCGATAGAGCGTGTGTAGTAGTTCAGACCGATAAAGTCCAACGGTTGAGCGCAAATTGCCACGTCACCCTCGCGCCGGTCCGCCGCACGCGCACCTATTTGATTAATCAGCTCCTGAGGCCATTCGCGCCCAAACAAAGGGTTCAAAAAACAGTCGTTGCGCTCCAACTCGGCCATGCGTGCGGCTCCGACATCTTGCTCACGCTCTGTGGCGGCATCACATAGCTCGGGATTCAACACAATACCCACTGACGTATCGGGCTTAACGGACCGCCATGCCTGCACACCCAACCCATGCGCCAGCATTAGGTGATGGGCTGCGCTCAGCGACTCGGCGCGGTCACGTCCGCCGGGCGCAAACACACCCAGGTCGTGCCCCAGGAAAGCGCTGCACCAAGGCTCGTTGAGTGTGGCCACGCGGGGCAATCGGTCGCCAATCTCTTGTGCAACATGCTGGGCGTAGTCCGCAAAACGATAGGCCGTGTCACGATTGAGCCAACCACCCGCCAAGTGCGAAGGCAAGTCCCAATGGAACAGCGTGGCATTGGGCGTGATGTTGTACCGGGCAAGCTCATCCAGCAGACGTTTATAAAAGTCCATCCCGGCGTGATTGACCTTGTTATTGGCATCCATCACCCGAGGCCAGGCTATTGAAAAACGGTAGTGTTTGAAGCCGAGATCAGCCATCAGCGCTACGTCTTCACGGTAGAGGCGGACGTGGTCGCAAGCAACTAAGCCATCGCTTGCGTCTTTGATGCGGCCGGGTTGCTTGCAAAAGTCATCCCAAATGCTGGGGACCTTGCCGTTTGAGGCCGCAGCGCCCTCAATCTGAAAAGAAGAAGTGGCGCAACCCCACTCAAACTGATTACTCAAAAGCAAAGAATCAATCATAGACATGCAGAAATTAGTGCGTTAGCCGCCCTTGACCGAACCCGACAACAGACCGCGCACAAAGAAACGCTGCAGCGAGAAAAACACCGCCACCGGCACCGCAATCGACACAAATGCACTGGCGGTCAAAATCTCCCAACTCTCGCCACGGGAACCCAGCAAGTCATTGAGTTTGATGGTCAGCACAATTTGCTCTGGCTGCTTGCCCAAGAAAACCAACGCGACCAAAAAGTCATTCCAGACCCACAAGAACTGAAAAATCGCAAAACTAGCCAAAGCAGGCACCGACAATGGCAACACGATGCTGATAAAAATCTGGAAGTGGGACGCGCCATCCATCCGTGCACTCTCAATAATGTCGCGCGGCAAAGCAGCAATGTAGTTACGCAGCAAATAAATCGCCAGGGGTAAGCCGAACGCTGAGTGGGCCAGCCATACCCCCAAGAATGACTTGGACTCCATGCCCAACACAGCACCCAATTGGTTGTACATGCGCAGCAAAGGGATCAACGACATTTGTAGCGGCACTACCAGCAAGCCCACCACCACAATAAACAGCCACTTGCGCCCAGGAAAGGTCATCCAGCTAAATGCATAGGCTGCAAATGCCGCAATCAGAATGGGGATGAACGTAGCGGGAATGGTGACCTTAAAGGTATTGAGAAACGCCTGGCCTACCCCCTCTGAGGCCACCACTTTTTGGTAGTTTTGGGTGCTGAAAGACGGTGGCGTTTCCGCCACATAAAAAATGCGGATGCCTTTGTCTTTTTCATACGGCTGATTCAGCTCTAGTCGGTAGGTGCTGTCACCAGCAACGGTCAGCACTCCATCGGGCTTGCCGTCTTCTTCATCGAACACCTGCCCATCAGGCACTTCTATCTTGGTACCCACGTCGTATTGACCAGGCTTGGCAGATTGCAAAGAAAATTTCTTCAGTTGAACTTGCGCTTGCTCACCAAACAGGCGGCCTGTGATGACATATTTATCGCCATCCTTCACCATGCTTTGCATACCACCGGTGCGACGCATATCGGCACGGGATTGGGTAGACAGTGATGTCCACCAGCCACTGGAGACCAGTTGCTCTCTTTCGCGAAAGCTAGACACCAGCAAACCAAAGGTAGGCAGCACCCACACCACCACGATCAACAGCAGCAACAACTGGGCCGCGATGCTGGGAAGACTGAAATATTTTTTCATCGTTGCGCCTCTTCGGTGCGAAACCGGCGAATATTGAAGGCCATCACGGGCACTACGGCAAACATCAGCACCATGGCAAGCGTGGAACTGCGTCCATAGTCACCACCGCCACGGAACATCCAGTCGTACATCAAGTTAGCCAGGACACCGGTATCCCACTGGCCGCCGGTCATGGCCATCACCACGTCGAATACCTTCAGCACAGTGATCGTGATGGTGGTCCACACCACCAGAATGGTCGACATCACCTGCGGGATCATGATTTCAAAAAAGATTTGAAGCTCGGTGGCGCCATCGATGCGGGCCGCTTCAATCGTATCGGTAGGCACGCCACGCAGAGCGGCAGACAAAATCACCATGGCAAACCCGGTTTGAATCCAGATCAGAATCGCCATCAGAAAAAAGTTATTCCAAAAAGGCACCGTGACCCACGCTTGTGGCGTGAAGCCCATGCCCATGACCATGGCGTTTAAAATGCCAATTTGGTCCGAATCGGGTCCGCGGAAATCGAATACAAACTTCCAGATCACGCTGGCGCCTACAAAGCTGATAGCCATGGGCATAAACACCATGGACTTGGCGAAGCCACCCCACCACACCCGGTCAGCCAGCACGGCAACAATCAGGCCAAATGCAGTTGCAGTAGCAGGCACTACCAGCAACCACAAAAAGTTGTTACGGATAGTGATAAAAAAGTTCTGGTCTGCAAATACCCACTGGTAATTGGTCAGACCGACGAACACTTCCCCTGTTGCATCGTAAAAACTGAGACGAAAAGTTTCAAACAGGGGGTAAAAAAGGTAGGTGCCCAGCAGCAACAGCGCGGGCGCCAAAAACAACCAAGGCCGCACACTGGACTTGATGCCTTCGCGGCGATTTTTGGTCGCAAACGGAAGGTCCGCAATTTTGTCCAGCAGCAAATTGGAGCCCGCAAAGTACAGCAGGCAAAACGCGATGCTGACCACCACGGCGGTAATCGTTTGAATGATAGGGTCGTTCATGGTGATCAGCTCGGTCTCTATAGGCCTAAGTGGCTTGATTACTTGATAGCGTCCCAGCTCTTCTGGATTTCGTCAGCCACTTGTTGTGCAGACTGACCACCGGAATAGTTAACCATTCCCTTCCAGAAGCTACCTGCACCCACGGCTCCGGGCATCAGGTCGGAACCGTCAAAGCGGAAGGTAGTTGCGTTTTGCAGAATCTCGCCTTGTTTCTTCAAAGCTGGAGTCTTGTACTTGGCCAGATCCACACCCTTGTGAGGTGTCAGGAAACCGCCTTCAGCCATCCAGATTTCATGTGACTGTGGATGTTGCAGGTAATCCATGAAAGCACGTGCGCCCTTGCTGTCCTTGGTGATGGTCAGAATAGTTCCGCCGCCCAAAACAGGGTTGCCCAACTTCTTGCCAGCATAGGATGGGAAGTAGAAGAAATCCGCTTCGTCAGCCTTGCCTTCTGGGAAGAAAGCGGGGATGAAGGAAGCCTGACGGTGCATGTAGCACTTGGGAGGAGATCCGAACAGACCTTTAGGGCTGTCTTTGAAACTCACAGTTGCCACAGCTTTGGCGCCGCCGTCCACATAAGCGTCGTTCTTGGCAAATGCGCCGTAAGCTTCAATGGCTTCCACCACGCGCTTGTCGTTGAACTTGACTTTGTTGCTTACCCAGCCGTCATAAACTTCAGGCGTCTGTGTACGCAACATGAAGTCTTCAACCCAGTCGGTTGCGGGCCAGCCGGTGGCAGCATCGCTACCCAGACCGATACACCAAGGCTTGGCACCGCCGTCAGCCGCCATTTTCTTGGTCAGGGCTTGCAACTCTTCCATGGACTTGGGCACTTTGTAGCCCTTTTCCTTGAAGTTTTCTGGGATGTACCAGACCAAGCTCTTCACGTTCACGTTGTAGAAGAAACCGTAGAACTCTTTCTTGCCAGCCTTGTTGGCGTAAGTGCCCAAATCAGCCCATGAGCTGCCAGCAGCGTAGTTCTTTTTGACCCACTCTTGTGACTTGGGGCCCAAGGGAGACAAACCACCGATAGCAGCCATATTGGCGGCCAAACCGGGTTGTGGGAATACCGAGATATTGGAAGGTGAACCTGCCTTGATGTCGATCACGATTTGTTGCTCTGAGCTTTGTGAGCAGGAATGCTTCACGGTAGCGCCAGTGGCTTTTTCGAAGTTGCCAATAACTTTCTTGAACATGCCTTCTTCAGCG
>JBEANP010000085.1:0-10160 GCA_041165385.1 Pseudomonadota bacterium
TTGGCTGGCGGCATTACCGCTGAAATCACTTACGTCGATGGCGGACACAGCAAGACTATGGGCGCTGTAGCCAGCGATTAGCAATGAAATAGGCCGCTAGCCCCCGTGTGCTATGCGTAGCCAGCTATGATTTCAATAGCACAGGGTGTGCTACGCAGTGCATTGTTCTATGCTTCCCCGAATCAAAAAGAGGCCCAATTGGGCCTTTTTTATTGCTGCTATAAATACTTATTCCTTCACGCAATCGGCGAAGTAATGGCGCTTTCCATCGGCATCTCTTTCCTCAACCAAGCCGTGGATGTCGGTCTCAAAACCGGGGCACTGTGCGTTAAATTCGCGTGAGAACTTGAGGTAGTCCACGATCTTCTTGTTAAACACCTCCCCAGGAATCAGCAGCGGGATGCCGGGCGGGTAAGGCGTCACCAGCCCCACGGTGATGCGGCCTTCGAGCTTGTCGATTTCCACACGCTCAGTCTTGCGCAATGCAATGTGGGCATAGGCATCGCTGGGCTTCAGGGCTGGGGTCAGGTCGCTCAAGTACATGTCGGTCGTGAGGCGCGCAATGTCGTATTTGGCGTACAGCTGGTGCAGGTGCTGGCACAAATCTGCCAAGCCCATCTTCTCGTAGCGCGGGTGTTTTTGGCAAAACTCCGGCAGGATGCGCCACATGGGCTGGTTTTTGTCGTAGTCGTCCTTGAACTGCTGCAAGGCCGTAAGCATGCTGTTCCAGCGGCCTTTGGTGATGCCGATGGTGAACAAGATGAAGAAGCTATACAGGCCCGTCTTCTCAACCACCACGCCATGCTCGGCCAGAAACTTGGTGACGATGCTGGCCGGAATGCCCGTCTTGGCAAACTTGCCGTTCAGGTCCATGCCAGGGGTAACGATGGTGGCCTTGATAGGGTCCAACATATTGAACCCAGCGGCCATCTTGCCAAAGCCATGCCAGTTAGCAGTGCTATTGGCTTTGGCGCTCTTACTTTCGCCTTTGATAATCCAGTCGCTGGCGCGGCCTATGCCTTCTTCTGCAAAGTTCTCTGGCCCCCACACCTTGAACCACCAATCAGCGCCGTATTCTTCGTCCACCTTGCGCATGGCACGGCGAAAGTCCAATGCCTCGGCAATGCTTTCTTCCACCAGCGCGGTGCCACCGGGGGGCTCCATCATGGCGGCGGCCACATCGCAGCTGGCAATGATGCTGTACTGCGGGGAGGTAGAGGTGTGCATCAGATACGCCTCATTAAACAGGTGCCGATCCAGCTTCACCGTCTGCGAGTCTTGCACCAGCACATGGCTGGCCTGGCTAATTCCGGCCAGCAGCTTGTGGATGGACTGCGTTGCATACACCATAGCGTGCTTGGGGCGCGCCCGCTTCTTGCCCATGGAGTGGTAAGTGCCGTAAAACGGGTGGAAGGCTGCGTGCGGCAACCAAGCCTCATCAAAATGCAGGTTTTCCACGTAGCCGTCCAGCATGTTTTTCACGGTTTCGGTGTTGTACAACACGCCGTCGTAGGTGGACTGGGTGATGGTCAACACGCGCGGCTTGATCTTCTTGGCGTCCACACCTTTGAGCAAGGGGTTGGCCTTGATCTTGGCCTGAATGGCCGCAGGCTCGAACTCGCTCTGCGGTATTGGCCCGATGATGCCAAAGTGGTTACGCGTTGGCTTCAAAAATACCGGAATCGCCCCGGTCATGATGATCGAATGCAAGATGGACTTGTGGCAGTTGCGGTCCACCACCACCACATCACCCGGCGCCACGGTGTGGTGCCACACCATCTTGTTGCTGGTGCTTGTGCCGTTGGTGACAAAGAAGCAATGGTCAGCGTTAAAAATACGTGCAGCGTTGCGCTCGCTGGCGCCAATGGCCCCGTTGTGGTCCAGCAGCTGGCCCAACTCTTCCACCGCGTTGCACACGTCTGCACGCAGCATGTTTTCACCATAAAACTGGTGGTACATCTGGCCTACCGGGCTCTTCAAAAACGCCACGCCACCGGAATGACCCGGGCAATGCCAAGAGTACGAACCATCTTCTGCGTAATCCAGCAAGGCTTTAAAAAACGGAGGTTGTACGCCCTCCAGGTAGCTCTTGGCCTCGCGAATGATGTGGCGCGCCACAAATTCGGGGGTATCCTCGAACATGTGAATAAAGCCGTGCAGCTCACGCAAAATGTCGTTTGGAATGTGGCGGCTGGTCTTGGTCTCGCCGTACACATAAATCGGCACATCCAGGTTCTTGCGGCGCACTTCTTCAATAAAGTGGCGCAGGTTCAGCACCGCAGGGTCCAGATCGGGCCCAGGGGTGAACTCCTCATCGTCGATGGACAAAATAAACGCACTCGCCCGGCTTTGCTGTTGTGCAAATTGGCTCAAATCGCCGTAACTGGTAACACCCAGCACTTCAAAGCCTTCGGACTCAATCGCCTGCGCCAAAGCGCGAATACCCAGCCCAGACGTGTTTTCAGAGCGAAAATCTTCGTCAATGATGATGATGGGAAAACGAAATTTCATTGCAGGCTCCAGACTCATGCCAAAAACAGAAAACAGGCGCGAAGTGTAAGTACTAATTGTGCTGGTGATGTTGCACTGCACACCTTTTGGCTCACAATGTGGCATTGTCAATACAAATAAGGCACTCTACATGGCTGAATCCACTGTTTGGTGGCTATTAACGGGCCTAACGGTCGCGGTAGAACTCGTTACCGGAACGTTTTATTTGCTGATGCTGGCCATTGGTATGGCAGTAGCCGCGTTAAGCGCCCATCTCGGTGCCAGCCTTAGTACCCAATTCGTGGTGGCAGCTTTGGTAGGCGGTGGCGCGGTAGCCGCATGGCATATGAAACAGTCACACCGTCCCAGTGAATTGCGCGCAGAGATCAATCCCAATGTCAATTTGGACATCGGTGAAACGATCATGATTGCCCAATGGAATCCCGATGGCACTGCGGACGTACAGTACCGTGGTGCCCGTTGGACCGCCATTCACCGCGCTGGCGCAACGCCAAGTGCTGGCGCGCACAGGGTTGCCGAAATGGTTGGCAACCGTCTTTTAGTCGATAAGGCCTGAACAGGAAACCCCATGGAAATTGCAATTCTTCTCTTCGTTGTCGCCGTCATTTTTGTCACGCGCTCTGTCAAGGTGGTGCCCCAGCAGCACGCCTGGGTGATTGAGCGGCTGGGCAAGTACCACGGCACGCTCACGCCGGGCCTCAATATTTTGGTGCCATTTGTCGACAAGGTGGCCTACAAGCACGTACTCAAAGAAATTCCGTTGGACATTGCTAGCCAAGTCTGCATTACCCGCGACAACACTCAGTTGCAGGTGGATGGGATTCTGTACTTCCAGGTAACGGACGCCATGCGTGCCAGCTACGGCTCCAGCAACTACATCATTGCCATTTCGCAGCTCGCACAGACCAGCCTGCGGTCTGTGATTGGCAAGCTGGAATTGGACAAGACCTTTGAGGAGCGTGACATCATCAATGCGCAAGTGGTTGCCGCTATCGATGAGGCCGCTTTGAACTGGGGCGTAAAAGTATTGCGCTACGAGATCAAAGATCTGACGCCCCCAAAGGAAATCCTGCACGCTATGCAGGCGCAAATTACCGCTGAGCGTGAAAAACGTGCCTTGATCGCAGCATCAGAAGGTCGTCGTCAAGAGCAGATCAATATTGCCACCGGCGAGCGAGAGGCTTTTATTGCTCGGTCAGAAGGCGAGAAACAAGCGGCTATCAACCAGGCACAGGGCCAGGCAGCAGCCATCACCGCCGTGGCGGACGCTACAGCACAGGCCATCGAACGCATAGCCGCTGCCATTCGCCAACCCGGTGGAGAGCAGGCGGTGCAACTTAAAGTGGCCGAAAAGGCGGTAGAGGCTTACGGCAAAGTAGCAGCAGATGCCACCACCACGCTGATCATCCCTGGCAATATGAGTGAGGTATCTGCGCTCATTGCCACGTCCATGAAAATGCTGCAAACCACCAAATAGTGGCGTTGAGAGACGATGAACTTGGAAACAATGGCAACGCATGCCGTCTTGTGGAGCTATCGGTTAGCCCACTATGCAATGTTGAACTTGGTAGACGATGCTGCCCTGTTGGCGTTGATGTTTTGCTAACGGCAAAACCATAAAACACCAGGCAATAAAAAACGGACCCGAAGGTCCGTTTTCATTTTAGTTCTGGCGGAGCAGGCGGGATTCGAACCCGCGGTGGGTTTAACCCCACGCACGCTTTCCAGGCGTGTGACTTAAACCACTCATCCACCGCTCCAGAGCCTCATATTCTACAGTGGGAACACCGCTATTTTGAGTCGCTACCGCGAGTTGGCATAAAAAAAGGGCACCTCTTGCAAGGTGCCCAGTTTTTGCGAACCCAGTTCGCTGGTGTTTATCGCAATTAGCGAATAACAGCCAGAGTTTCCAGCTTGCCGCCGCGCACGGTCTTCAGAGTCAAAGCGCCATTCTTGATGTCGCCTTTTTCGTCAAACGTGATGGGGCCAGTGACGCCCTTGTAGTCAGCAGTAGCAGCCAATATAGGCAGGTACTTGACTGGGTCAGACGAATTGGCTTTCACCATAGAAGCAACCATGATCTTGACTGCGTCGTAAACGTAAGGTGCATACACTTGCACATCAGCGTTGTACTTGGCCTTGAACTTGGTCTTGAATTCTTCCATACCAGCTTTGGCTTCGCCTTCAACGCCGCCAGCTTCTGCACAGAACACTTGGTCGTCAGCGATAGCGTCACCGCCGAGCTTGACCAGTTCTGTAGAGCAGATGCCGTCGCCGCCCATGAACTTGGCCTTGATGCCCAAAGATTTCATTTGCTTGAGCATAGGACCGGCTACAGCGTCCATACCACCGAAGAACACCACATCAGGCTTTTTGCCTTTGATGGTGGTCAGGATGGAGTTGAAGTCAGTAGCTTTGTCTGTGGTGAACTCTTTAGCAACCACTTTACCGCCAGCAGCTTCAACTGCTTTAGTGAACTCTTCAGCAACGCCTTGGCCGTAAGCAGTACGGTCATCAATCACGGCAATAGACTTGCCTTTGAGTGTGCCCACTGCATACTTACCCAATGTGCCGCCCAATTGCGCATCATCAGCGACCAAACGGAAGGCTGTTTTGAAGCCTTGGCGTGTGTACTTGGGGTTGGTGGCAGATGGTGATACCTGAGGGATACCAGCGTCGCTGTAAATTTTTGAAGCGGGGATGGTAGTGCCTGAGTTCAAGTGACCCACAACACCAGCAACCTTCGCGTCAACCAATTTCTGAGCGACAGCAGTGCCTTGCTTTGGATCGGCTGCATCATCTTCAGCCATCAGTTCCAAAGTAACTTTCTTACCGTCGATCATCACGCCAGCGGCGTTCAGTTCTTCGATGGCCATGCGTGCGCCGTTTTCATTGTCTTTACCCAAGTGAGCAATAGCGCCACTGGTAGGGCCAACGTGTCCAATTTTTACAACTGCGCCAGCGGCAGCAGCAGGAGCAGCGGCGGGAGCAGCAGCTTCTTCTTTTTTACCGCAAGCCACCAACAAAACTGCAGCAGCCAAAACGGTCAAAGTACTTTTCACTTTGAATTGCATAAAAACTCCAAAAATAAAACAAAAATAAACAGCGTGAATTAATTTATTCCACACCCAAGACGATACCCGAATTTGCGCAGCAAGCCCATAGGGATGTTACTAAGCAGACTAAGCTTACACGCACAGTACGTGCCAACCTGTATCAAAAGTCTCAACTGGCGTCGTTGCGGAGCTCCAAATCATGCCGCACGATGGTGTAACCCAAGCGGGTGTAATGCCGCCAGCGTTCGCGGGCAAGTGCACGGTCATCATCTCGCGTGCTCACCACTTCGATAACACGCTCGAACTGGGCAAATTCATCTGGAAACGTATCCCCAATATTCACCAAAACAGCGCACGGTGCACCGTCTTTAGGCTTCTTGGGTGTAGCCAGCGTAAATACAACTGCCGATCGTTTTGCAGCGGAATCGCTGCTATTCGGGCCGGCGTGTGACACAAAGTCTGTGGGGGAAACGCCCCATAAAGCCACGTCAAGTTGCGAGAGCTTTTCGGCTTCTGCCACGACCAGAGTGCGCTTGCCGCTTCTATTGAGAATCGTGCGCAGCAGCCGCGCCGCGTAGGCAACTTTATCGGGCGCCCCAAAATGAAATGCAACCTCTGTCACTAGGCGTGTGCCATTAAGTACTCAATCAACAAACCCACGGGACGACCTGTGGCTCCCTTGGCTGCTCCGCTTTTCCATGCGGTTCCTGCAATGTCTAAATGTGCCCATGCAAACTGGTTGGTAAAGCGTTGCAAGAATTTTGCGGCAGTAATTGCGCCACCAGCCCGACCGCCCACGTTGGCGACATCGGCAAAGTTGCTTTTCAAGGAGTCAGCGTAGTCTTCATCCAAGGGCATACGCCAGCAAAGATCCCCCGCGCTTTGTCCGGCTTGGAACAAGGCATTGGCCAGTGCATCGTCTTTGGCAAACAACCCGCTGCGGATGGCGCCAAGCGCCACAACGCATGCACCGGTGAGCGTAGCTATGTCGATTACGGCTGCAGGCTTAAATTGTTGTGCATAGGTGAGTGCGTCGCATAGCACCAAACGCCCCTCGGCATCGGTATTCAGTATTTCAATCGTCTGCCCACTCATACTAGTGACCACGTCACCGGGCTTGACCGCACGTCCATTGATCAGGTTTTCGCACGATGGGATGAGCCCAATCACATTGATGGCCGGCTTGAGCAATGCCAATGAACGGAACACGCCCAGCACACTGGCTGCGCCGGACATATCGAACTTCATCTCGTCCATTTCAGCAGCGGGCTTGATAGAAATACCGCCGCTGTCAAAGGTGATGCCTTTGCCCACCAAAACCGTAGGCGCTTGCGTCTTGGCTGCGCCGTTGTAGTGCAACACGATAAATCGCAGGGGCTCATCTGAGCCCTGCGCTACTGCCATGAACGATCCCATGCCCAACTTGGCCACTTCTTTAGGGCCCAATACTTCGCAATTGAATTTAGCTTGCTTCGTTAGCGCCTGTGCCGCTTTAGCCAAATGCGTGGGCGTGGAGTGATTAGCAGGACGATTAGCCCACTCTTTGGCAACCTCAACCCCAGCAACCGTAGCCACAGCACGCGCAAAGGTGGTCTGCAACTCTGCTGCATTGGTGGCGGCCAACAGCACTTTCTGCAAAACACGACCCTCAGGTTTGGATTTTGTAGTGGTGTAGGTGTAGGTTGCATCGGCAACCGATAAGACCGCCGCGCGTACCGCCTCGTCCAGTGCGGCGTTCGCGAAACATAGGGTCAGCTTCTTTAAGGAGGCAGATTTAACCAAAGCCAGAGCCGATGCAACGGCCGTACGCACTTGCTTTGCTCCACCCTCGCCCACGCTAGCTAACACCACGCGCACGGCACTGGCTTGCGTTGGACGATAGAGCATGAGTGTCTTGCCAACCATGGGGTCAAAGTCGCCAGACTTAGTGGCCTGAGCGATCAGCGCAGACAAATCATCTTTGGCAGGCTTGAACCCGTCGGCCACCAAAATAACCAATGCATCACATTTTTCGTCAGCGACGCCGACCAACCCCAGGGGCTTGAGTTCAAAGTTCATAATTCAGACTTTCCTTTGTTCACCATGTTATTCCATTCATCCATTCGCAAAGAACTTGCGCGCACTTTTGGCGCCACGCTAGTGGTGTTGGTGACCGTAGTGATGACTATGACGCTGATCCGCACGGTCGGCGAGGCCTCACGCGGCACCTTCAATCCGACTGACGTAATGATCATCATGGGTTACACCGTGCTGTCGGACATGCCCACTATCTTGGCCATGAGCCTGTTTATTGCGGTGCTCAACGTATTAACCCGCATGTTTGCCGACAGCGAAATGGTGATCTGGTTTGGAAGCGGGCGAGGCTTGGCGTCGATGGTCAAGCCGTTGTTTTACTTTGCCTGGCCCATTTTGGTAATGATTGTGGCGCTGGCATTTCTCATCTTGCCTTGGGCCTTCGGTCGCATTGAAGACCTGCGCGATAAGTATGAAAAACGCAGTGATTTGGCGCGCATTGAGCCAGGGCAGTTTCAAGAGTCTGCCAGTGGTGACCGCGTTTTTTTCATTGAGAAGGACACCGCCGGTCGACAGGCTGGAAACAACGTTTTCATCGCAGCTACCGACCAAGGCAAGGAAACCATCACTTCCGCACGCAGCGGCAAAATTGAAATTCTGGGGCCGGACAAATTTTTGGTACTTGAAAATGGACAGCGACTCGAAAGAAATATCGGCAAGCCAGAACTTGCGGTGAGCGTGTTCACCAAATATGGCTCCCGCGTGGGCGCAGACGACCAAAGTGTCCGAACTTATGTGCCTCCTACGTCAATGGCCACCATTGACTTGGCCAACGAACCCACACCGCGAAATTTGGCAGAACTGTCGTGGCGCGCTGGCTTGGGTCTGGCTGCGTTCAATTTTATTTGGATTGCTGTTGCCGCCGCGGGTGTGAACCCCCGCGTAGGCCGCACCGCTAACATGGGCTTTGCTTTTATGGCGTTTGTGGTCTATTTCAATATGCTGGTGCTGGGCAAAAGTTGGATAGAGGGCGGCCAAATCGGTTTGGGAGTATTCCTGATTGCCTTGCACGGCGGCGCATTTGCGCTGGCCGCGCTGTGGCTGGCAAAGCGCCATAACAACTGGACACTGCGTGGCCCACGTAGCAATAAATTTGCCGACAAATCGGTTGAATCAAGCGTATGAAAACCATCCGCCGCTTGTTTTTTGCTGAAGTTTTTACGGCGGTGACGCTGGTAACGCTGGGGTTCATTGCTTTGTTTTTTTTCTTCGATTTTGTCGAAGAGCTGCAATCGGTAGGCCGCATCAGTGCCGCAGGCTACAAGATTCCGCAGGCGTTGATTTATGTGACGCTTATGGCTCCCAGCCATGTGTATGAACTGATTCCGATCACGGTGTTGATTGGCACTATTTTTGTGATGGCCCGGCTGGCCCAAAGCTCGGAGTTCACCATTTTGCGCACCAGCGGACTGGGACCATGGCGAGCCCTGCGCACCTTGTTGTCGCTGGGCTTGGTGTTTGTGGTGTTCACCTTTGCGGTGGGTGACTATGTGACGCCGCTGGCGGATAAAACGGCACAGTTACTCAAAGCCCGTTTTCAAGGCAAAGTCACCGTGGGCAAAACCGGTGCATGGCTCAAAGAAAAGCAAAACTACGGCCACTATGCGGTCAATGTGGGCTCGCTCGCATCGGATGCCAGCATGAAAGATGTGCGCATTTACGAATTTGATAACCAAGGCTACATGGTGTCGCTCACTCTGGGGCAGACCGCTGAATTTGGCGAGCATGACGACTGGCTGATTCATAACGTAGACCGCACAGAATTTACATCCGCCAACGGCTCCCGTGCCGATCGATCCAGCCTGGAGTCTTTCCGCTGGCCCACGCAAATCAGCGCTGAGATGGTGTCTGCTGCCGTGCTGCGGCCAGAGCGCATGGGCACAGTGGATTTGTTTCAGTACATGCGCCACCTGGATGCGAATGGCCAATCGGCTCAAAAGTACGAAATCCAATTTTGGAAAAAAGTGTTTTATCCCCTTAGCTGCTTGGTCATGGTGGTGTTGGCGCTGCCGTTTGCCTATCTGCACTTTCGTTCGGGCGGTATAGCCACCTATGTGTTTGGTGGAGTCATGGCCGGTATCAGCTTTGTGCTGCTCAATAACGTGCTGGGCGATTTGGGCACACTGCGCGGCTGGCAGCCGTGGTTTACGGCGGCGCTGCCGGGGTTGATTTATTCGGTGTTGTCCCTCACTGCATTTTCCTGGTTGGTAATTAAACGATGAATGATTCAACACCTGATTCAACATTTCAGCGCGGCATTGTGCTGTTTGCCCACGGCTCGCGCGACCCGCTTTGGCACAAACCCATGGAAGCCGTGGCGCAGCGCGTGCGAGCGCAGTCACCAGCAGCCAACGTTGTGTGTGCCTATTTGGAGTTAAGTCAGCCCGATTTACCCACATCCGCTGCGGCACTGGTGGCGCAAGGCCTATCCGAAATCACCATCGTGCCGATGTTTCTGGGTGTGGGCAAGCACGCACGCGAAGACCTGCCGGTGATCGTCGCCGCGCTGCGCGAAAGTCA
>JBEANP010000086.1:0-10108 GCA_041165385.1 Pseudomonadota bacterium
ACACCTATGTGATGGATGCCGATGGCTACTTTTTTTACCAAGCGCGCAACGACGACATGATTGTGTCCGCAGGCTACAACATTGCCGGGCCCGAGGTGGAAGAAGCCCTGATGCAGCACCCGGCTGTAGCCGAGTGCGCGGTGATCGGCAGCCCCGACGATGAGCGTGGGCAAATCGTGCATGCCTACGTGGCGTTGCGCCCAGGCCAAGATGGCAATGCCGCCATGGCCAAGACGCTGCAGGACTTTGTCAAAGCCACCATTGCGCCCTACAAATACCCGCGCGCCATTGACTTCGTGGCGGCCTTGCCGCGCACCCAAACCGGTAAGCTACAGCGGTTTAAGCTGCGCGACGATGCCTAGCCAGCCCCACTCGAACAGGATTTGACCCATGAAAACACTCCAACCCACCCACTGGGCCCGCCCGCGCGGCTATTCCAACGGCGTCATGGCACGCGGCCAAACGGTCTGCGTGGCCGGCATGATCGGCTGGGACGCGCAGTGCCAGTTCCACACCGACGACTTTGCGGGCCAGGTACGCCAGGCGCTGGAAAACGTGGTGGCCGTGCTGAACGAGGCCGGTGCAAAACCGGAACATATCGTGCGCATGACCTGGTATGTGACCGACAAGCGCGAATACCTGGCGGCATCCCGCGAAATCGGCAAGGCTTTCAAAGAATTGATCGGCAGCTTCAACGCCGCCATGACAGCCGTTCAGGTGACCGCGTTGATGGAAGACCGCGCCAAGGTGGAGATTGAGGTTACCGCCATCATTCCCGATTGAGCCTGCGCAACACGGGCTGGGCCGCAGGGCTGGTCCAGTCCAGCTCGCCCACCACTGTGCCACGCACTTTGCCGTCGGCACCAACCAGCACGGTGGACGGAAAAATCGTGATACCCCACTGCTTGGCCATTGCGCCGTCTGAATCCAGTATCACCGGCAGGCGCAGCTGGGTTTGGTTCACAAACCGCTGGACCGCAGCGGGGGACTCTTTGAAATTGACGGCCAGAACACGGGGCTTGCCTGAGGGTGGTTTGGTTTCGCTGAGTCCGACACTTTGCTGCTCGGCCAACGCTTGCAGCGAAGGCATTTCGGCACGGCAGGGCTCGCACCAACTGGCCCAAAAGTTAACCAGTACCGGCTGGCCACGCAGGGTTTTGAGGTTCCAGCTATTGCCATTCAGATCGATACCGACCAGCTCAGGCACTGCCTGTTTGCGCGGCCAAGGCTTGAACTGAAAACCCGGGTTGCTAGAGGATGCTGCGTTTGCAAAAAAA
The DNA here is from genome assembly GCA_041165385.1 of Pseudomonadota bacterium. Classification (GTDB taxonomy): domain Bacteria; phylum Pseudomonadota; class Gammaproteobacteria; order Burkholderiales; family Burkholderiaceae_C; genus Allorhodoferax. The sequence continues at coordinate 1,278 of JBEANP010000086.1, forward strand.
GTGGCCCCGCACAGGGCCACAGTCCAGACCAAGGCCTTGATGGCCTTCGCAGCCATTACAGCTTGCCAGCCACCCAGGCCTGCACACTGGCCAGCGCACCGGCCAGCTTGGCAGGCTCTGTGCCACCGGCCATGGCCATGTCGGCCTTGCCACCGCCTTTGCCGCCCACTTGCGCGGCCACAAAGTTGGCCAGCTCGCCCGCCTTGACCTTGCCCGTGGTGTCGTTGGTCACGCCCGCAGCAATCTGCACCTTGTCGCCATCCACAGCGCCGAGCACGATGACGGCGGTCTTGAGCTTGTCTTTGAGCTTGTCCATGGTGTCGCGCAGGGTCTTGGCGTCTGCCCCTTCGAGCTTGGCCGCCAACACTTTGACGCCATTCACATCCACCGCGCTGTTCATCAGCTCATCGCCCTGGCTGGAAGCCAATTTGCCTTTGAGGGCAGCCACTTCTTTTTCCAGCGCTTTAACCTGGTCCACCATCTGGTGCAAGCGGTTGCCCAGCTCGGCCACCGGGGTCTTGAGGGTGGCAGCCGCTGCGCCCACGGTGTCTTCCAGGTCTTGCAAGTAATGCAAGGCATTGGCACCGGTCACGGCTTCAATACGGCGCACGCCAGCGGCGACACCGCTCTCGCCCACCACTTTGAACAGGCCGATATCGCCCGTGGCTGTGACGTGCGTGCCGCCGCAGAGTTCGCGGCTGGAGCCAATGTCGAGCACGCGCACGGTCTCGCCGTACTTCTCGCCAAACAACATCATGGCGCCAGTCTTCTGGGCGGATTCAATGTCCATCACGCGCGATTGGGCGGCAGCGTTGGCTAGCACTTCGGCATTCACAATGGTTTCGATCTGGCGAATCTGCTCGTCTGTAACGGGCGCGTTGTGGGCAAAGTCAAAACGGGTGCGCTCGGCGTTCACCAAGCTGCCCTTTTGCTGCACATGCTCGCCCAGCACTTCGCGCAGGGCTTTGTGCATCAGGTGGGTGGCGGAGTGGTTGCGCACGGTGGCGGCGCGCATGGCAGCGTCCACGTGGGCTGTGACTGCATCGCCCACGGCCAAGATGCCCGTTTGCAAAACACCATGATGGCCGAACACATCGGCCTTGATTTTTTGCGTGTCTTCTACCTGGAACAAACCGCCATCGCAGAAGATGGCGCCTTGGTCGCCCACTTGGCCGCCGCTCTCGGCATAAAACGGCGTGGCTTCAACCACCACCACACCCATTTGACCTGCTTTTAGGGTCGCAGCGCCCGTCCCATCTACATATATTGCTACAATTTTTGTAGCGAAAGTGAGATTCTCATAGCCTACAAAGGTGTTGCCAATGCCTGAGTACTCAAGCGCTTTGTCCATTTTGAACTTGCCAGCGGCACGGCCTTTGGCTTTTTGGGCTTCCATGGCAGCGTTAAATCCTGCGCTGTCCACTTCCACGCCGTTTTCGCGGCACACGTCAGCCGACAAATCGAGCGGAAAGCCGTAGGTGTCATGCAGCTTGAAGGCCACATCGCCGGGAAGCACCTTGACTCCGCCAGCCAGGGCTTCATCCAGAATCTGCATGCCGGTGGCCAGCGTTTCAAAGAAGCGCTCTTCTTCAATCCGCAGCACTTCCGTAATACGGACTTCCTGGTTGGCCAGACTTGGGTAGGCCGCGCCCATGACTTGCACCAAATCTTTCACCAGTTTGTGGAAGAACGGGGTTTTCTGGCCCAGCTTGTAGCCGTGGCGGATGGCGCGGCGCACGATGCGCCGCTGCACGTAGCCGCGGCCTTCGTTGCTGGGCAGCACGCCGTCGCTCACCAAAAACGCGGTGGCGCGGATGTGGTCGGCAATCACGCGCAGGCTCTTGTTGCCCAGATCGGTGCAGCCGGTTTCGCGCGATGCGGCCTTGATCAGCGCGTCGAACAGGTCAATTTCGTAATTGCTGTGTACGTGTTGCAGGATGGCGGCCAGGCGCTCCAGGCCCATGCCGGTGTCCACGCAAGGCGCGGGCAGCGGGGTCACGGCACCGGTCTCGTCCATGTTGAACTGCATGAACACGTTGTTCCAGATCTCTATGAAACGGTCACCGTCTTCATCGGGGCTGCCGGGAGGGCCGCCGGGTATGTGATCGCCGTGGTCGTAAAAGATTTCCGAACAGGGTCCGCAGGGGCCGGTGTCGGCCATCATCCAGAAGTTGTCAGACTTGTAGCGGCCGCCCTTGTTGTCGCCGATGCGGATGATGCGACCCTCTTGCTTCACGCGCTCGGGCGTCCAACCCGCCTTGACAAAAATGCCTTCCCAAATGGCATGGGCCTCATCGTCTTCCATGTACACGGTGGCGTACAGCTTGTCGGCGGGCAGCTTGTAAACGGTGGTCAACAACTCCCAAGCCCAGTTCAGGCTTTCCTTCTTGAAGTAATCACCAAAACTCCAGTTGCCCAGCATCTCGAAGAAGGTGTGGTGGCGCGCGGTGTAGCCCACGTTCTCCAGATCGTTGTGCTTGCCACCAGCGCGTAAGCAGGCTTGTACGGACGCTGCGCGCACATAGCTGCGCTTGTCGGACCCCAAAAACACGTCCTTGAACTGCACCATGCCGGAGTTGGTGAACATCAGCGTGGGATCGTTGCCGGGCACCAGCGGGCTGCTGGCCACCACGGTGTGGCCCTTGGAGGCAAAGAAGTCGAGGAAAGTTTTGCGAATGTCGGCAACACTCATTACGGGCTGGGTCATGTCTTGGATTCTTTGAACGGGGCCAATGAACTGGGGTCAGGTTAGCCTTGTATTATCGCCGCCACCGGACGCACTCTATAACGACAGGAGACTTCAACATGACAACAGGTTCTATCCAACGCCGCACGCTGCTGGGGGCCGCAGCTGCCCTGGGGGCCAGCGCCCTGCCCGCACTGGCCCAAAGCAAGACGGTTTTGCGCATTTCCACCCCTGCCGTGCCCGATGCCTGGCACGCCAAAATGTGGACCGTGTTCAAGGACACCCTCGAAAAAAGTGCGCCCGGCGAGTTTGATGTGCAAATCAACCTGAACGCCAGCCTGTTTAAGCAAGGTGCAGAGCCCGCCGCCATGGCGCGCGGCAATCTGGAAATGACATCGGTGTCACCTGCCGACATAGCCAAAATCGTGCCCGAGTTCTCGGTGTTTACCGCGGGCTACATGCTGCGCGACCCGGCGCACCAGCAAAAAGTGTTTAGTGGCCCCATTGGTGCAGAGTTGTTCAAAACAGTGGCCGACAAAATGGAAGTCACCATTTTGTCCACCTGCTATCTGGGCACCCGCCAAGTGAACCTGCGCGAAGTGCGCAATGTCAAAACTCCGGCCGACCTCAAAGGCGTGAAGCTGCGCATGCCAGGCTCCAAAGACTGGCTGTTTTTGGGCGACGCACTGGGCGCCACTGCCACGCCGCTGGCCTTTGGCGAGGTCTACATGGGCCTGAAAACCGGCACTATTGACGGCCAAGACAACCCCCTGCCTTCGGTGCGCGCGGCAAAGTTTTATGAAGTCACCAAGCAAATCGTGCTGACCAGCCACTTGGTGGACAGCCTGTTTATTGCCATTGCCAACAAGACCTTCAACGCACTGAGTGCGGCGCAAAAGCAAAAGGTGACCGCCGCCGCCCAAGCCGCCGCCACATTCAACAACGAGAACAACCTGAAAGAAGAAGCGCAACTGGTGGAGTTCTTCAAAAAAGAAGGCCTGCAAGTCACTACGCCCGATGTGGACGCTTTCCACAAAACCGTGCAAGCGGTGTACCAAAACTCGGACTACGCCAAGGTCTGGCCCAAGGGGCTGGTTGAGCGCATCAACGCCACCAAATAGCGCAAGCCATGAAGTTGCTGCGCAGATTCAAGCAGGCTGCCGACCTTGTGGGGGGCGGCCTGTTTCTGCTGCTGTTTGTGGTGTTCATCGTGCAGATCGTCGCTCGCTTTTTCTTTCAAAAGCCACTGCCGTGGACCGACGAAGCGGCGGTGATTTTGTACGTCTGGGTGATCTTGTGGGCCGCAGCCACCATGGTGCCCGCACGGGAACATGTGGTGTTTGACTTGGTGTGGAACAGCATGGGCCCGCGCGCGCGGCAGGCCATGGCCGTCACGGGGCACTTGATGCTGGGCGGCCTGGCGCTGGTGGGCGTTCCGGCCAGTTGGGACTATGTGCATTTCATGGCCCGCGAAGGCACGCCCGTGCTGGGCGTGCCTTTTATGTGGGTGTTTTTGCCGTTTGTGCTGCTGATGCTGTCGCTGGTAGTGCGCAGTGCGTGGGCCATTTGGCAGGCGTTGCAGGGCCGTGGTCTGGAAGCGGATTTGCAAATATGAACACTAGTTTGGCTGTTCTTGGCTTGGTGTTGGTAGCAGGCATGTTGCTGCGCCTGCCAATTGGTTTTTCCATGCTGGCCTCCGGTTTTGCCTATTTATTGATGAAGCGGCAAGACCTGGGTCTGGTGGCCGAGCAAGTGGGCAACGGGTTGTACAACAGCTATGTGCTGCTGGCCGTGCCGCTGTTTGTGTTTGCCGCCAACATCATGAACGCGGGCACCGTGAGCGAGCGCATTTTTGACTTCTGCCGCATTCTGGTGGGCCGAATGCGCGGCGGGCTGGCGCAGGTGGACATTCTGGTAAGTGTGATTTTCTCGGGCATGAGCGGCAGCGCCATTGCCGACGCGGCAGGCCCCGGCCTGGTCACCATCCGCGAGATGCTCAAAAAGCCTGAATACACGCGCGGCTTTGCAGGGGCGGTGGTGATTGCCAGCGCCACGCTGGGCCCCATCATTCCGCCCAGCATTCCCATGGTGATTTATGCGTTGGTGTCGGGCGCGTCGGTGGGCGCACTCTTTCTGGGTGGCGTGGTGCCCGGCTTTTTGATGGCCACCTTGATGATGCTGGTGGTGCATGTGATTGCAGTCAAACGCAACATGCCACGCGACGAACCGGTGCCGCGTTCGCAGTGGGCGGGCTTGGCGTTTCGAGGCGCGTTGCCGCTGTCCATGCCCATCGTTTTGCTGGGTGGGATTTACTCAGGCGTGTTCACGCCCACCGAGGCCGCTGCAGTGGCTGCGCTGCATGCGCTGATTTTGTCGACCGTGGTGTTTCGCGCGCTCACCTGGCGCAGCTTTTGGGGCGTGGTCCTGGAGTCCACCCGCGCCAGCGCCGTCATCACCATTATTCTGGCCGGCTCGTTCATGCTGAACTACGCGTTTACCGCAGAAGGCGTGCCCCAGGCCATGGCGCAGTGGGTGGACAGTTTGCAGCTCACACGGGTGCAGTTTTTGCTGATGGTGAACGTCATGTTTCTGGTGTTGGGCTGTTTTTTGGATGTGTCGGTGCTGCTGCTGGTGTTTGTGCCCATGCTGCTGCCTGCAGCCAGACTGCTGGGCGTGGACCTGGTGCACTTTGGCGTGCTGGTGGTGCTGAACATGATGATCGGGCTGATTCACCCGCCCTTTGGCATGCTGCTGTTTGTCACTAAAGCGCTGACGGGTATTCCCATTGGCGAGATGATGCGGGAAGGCTGGCCGTTTTTGGTCATGCTGCTGTTGCTGTTGCTGGCGATCACGCTGTTCCCGCCCATCGTGCTGTGGTTGCCGCAGACCATGGGCTATGTCACCCATTGATGCAGGCCACTAGCCTGTGCCTTATTTCAAACGAGAGATTTTTGCCATGATCCCATCTCCATTGTCCCAACTCAAAGACCCCAGCCTGCTCAAAACCGACGCGCTGATTAACGGCGCATGGGTCACCGGTGCCAGCCGCTTTGCAGTGAATGACCCCGCCACCGGCCAGCACCTGGCCAATGTGGCCAACCTAGGGCCGAAAGATGCAGAGGCGGCAATAGCCGCTGCCAACGCCGCCTGGCCCGCATGGCGCAATAAGACCGGCAAAGAACGCAGCATCATCCTGCGCAAATGGTTTGATTTGCTGATGGCCAACCAGGACGACCTGGGTCGGATGATGACCGCTGAGCAAGGCAAACCCCTGGCCGAGGCCAAAGGCGAAGTGGCCTATGGCGCCAGCTTTGTGGAATGGTTTGCCGAAGAGGCCAAACGCGTGAACGGCGAAACGCTGCCGCAATTTGACAACAACCGCCGCCTGATGGTGCTTAAGCAACCCATCGGCGTGTGCGCCGCCATTACGCCGTGGAACTTTCCGCTGGCCATGATCACCCGCAAAGTGGCACCGGCATTGGCTGCGGGTTGCACCGTGATCATCAAGCCCGCCGAGCTCACGCCGCTCACCGCGCTGGCTGCGGCAGAGCTGGCACTGCGCGCAGGCATTCCCGCCGGTGTGCTCAACATCTTGAGCGCCGATGCAGACAACTCCATTGCCATCGGCAAAGTGCTGTGCGCCAGCGATGTGGTGCGCCACATCAGCTTTACCGGCAGCACCGAAGTGGGCCGCATTTTGATGGCGCAAAGCGCACCCACCGTCAAAAAAATGTCGCTGGAACTGGGTGGCAACGCGCCGTTTATTGTGTTTGACGACGCCGACATCGACAGCGCCGTGGAAGGCGCGTTTGCCAGCAAATACCGCAACGCGGGCCAGACGTGCGTGTGCTCCAACCGCATCTATGTGCAGGCCGGTGTGTACGACCAGTTTGTGGACAAATTTGCCGCCAAGGTACGGACCGCCAAAGTGGGCAACGGCTTTGATACGGACGTAAACCAAGGCCCGCTGATTGAAGACGCGGCCGTGGACAAGGTAGAGCGCCACGTGGCCGACGCTGTGGCCAAAGGCGGGCGTGTGCTGGTGGGTGGCAAGCGCCTGGGCGGTCAGTTTTTTGAGCCCACAGTGATTGCCGATGCCACACCCGACATGTTGTGCGCCCGCGAAGAAACTTTCGGCCCGTTTGCCCCGGTATTCAAGTTCACCACTGAGCAAGAAGCCGTTGATGCTGCGAACGCTACCGAATTCGGTCTGGCCAGCTATTTCTACAGCCGCGACATTGGCCGCATCTACCGCGTGAGCGAAGCGCTGGAATACGGCATGGTGGGCGTAAACGTAGGCATTTTGGCCACTGAGCACGTGCCCTTTGGTGGAGTAAAACAAAGCGGCTTGGGCCGCGAGGGATCACACCACGGAATGGACGACTATGTGGAAATGAAATACGTTTGTATTGGGGACATCTTGAAGTGATTGCCGGATGTCGGCAATGCCGCGCAAGTGGGTATTGTCGAACGGCAGGTTTGTGGCAGTCCGCTGTTTTTTCCAACAAGAGACACCAGTAATATTCACACCTGAATCACTCCGTCTTCGACGAACTGGGAAAATCTATGGAATTTGACTACCTTGTGATCGGCGCCGGATCGGCGGGATGCGTTTTGGCAGCGAGGCTGTCCGAGGACCCCTCCTGCCGAGTCGCTCTGATTGAAGCTGGAGGGGAAACGAGGGCTGATGCCATGTGTCAGCCCAGCCAGTGGCCCTTGCTGTGGGATGGTCCGGGGAATTGGGGGTATGCGACCAGCCTTCAATCAGGCTATGGCCTGCGCAGTATTCCCTATCCCCGAGGCAAAGGGTTGGGCGGAACTAGCGCCATCAATGCCATGATTTACTTGCGGGGCGACCGGGCAGACTATGACCACTGGGCCTCTCTTGGCAATGCAGGGTGGGACTGGAATTCGGTGCTGCCCTACTTTCTCCGCTCGGAGGACTACGAGTACGGTACCAGCGCATTCCACGGCGCCGGAGGCGAGTTGCGGGTGCAGAGCCAAAGTGCTCCGAGCGCCATGGCACGGGCATTTGTCGACGCCGCCGTGGCCGCAGGTCACCGCAGTACGGATGACTTCAACACGGGTGCACTAGAAGGCGTGGGGCTATACCACGTTAACATCCGTAACGGCCAGCGATGCAGCACGTCTGAAGCCTTCCTGCAGCCGGTGCGCCAGCGCCCCAATCTCACAGTATTTACCCACAACCGGGCCTTGCGCCTGGTCCTAGAAGGCGACCGTGCAAAAGGGGCCGACATTTTTGATGGGCAGCAAGTCCAGCGCATTTACGCGGCAGCGGAAGTAATCGTGAGTGCAGGCGCCGTCGATTCTCCCAAGCTTCTTATGCTGTCGGGCATTGGCGACCCAGTGCAGTTGGGGTCAGTCGGGGTGCGAGTTCACACGCCATTGGTGGGAGTTGGAGCGAACCTTTGCGACCATCCCATGTCCAACATGGTTTTTGGCAGAAGAACCTCGGAACTCCCTGACCCGACAAGCAACCTGGCTGAAGGCGGCCTGTTCATGAAAAGCAGCGCGTTGCCCAGCGGGTTCTCAGCGGACATCCAGGTCTTCGCCATTCCCTTCGCGCCTTTACAGCCGGGCGCCAAAGGACAGTCTCGCCTGTCAGCACTGAGTGTGCAAGTGTGCCGTCCCAAGAGCCGGGGCACAGTCTCGCTGCGCTCCAGCGATCCGTTGGATGTGCCCGTCATCGACCCGGGCTACCTGACACATCCCGACGACGTGAAACTGCAAATTGAAGGCTTGCGGGCGGTGCGCGCAATCGGAGCGCAAAAAGCCTTGCAAGCGCTATTGACTGGGGAAGCCATGCCTGGTGCGTCTGTAGAGAAGGATGCAGCCTTCGAACAGTACCTACGCCATACGAGCGCAACGATCTGGCATCCGGTAGGCACCTGCAAAATGGGAAGTACACCCGATGCGGTGGTGGACAACCAGCTCAGGGTTCACGGCCTGCGCGGGCTGCGCGTGGTGGATGCATCCGTGATGCCTCAGATCACCTCGGGAAACACCAATGCTCCGACCATCATGATTGCGGAAAAAGCTTCAGATTTAATTAGGGATCATGTCCAAAACTCAGCCTGAGAATCGGTCATAAGCGAATTTGTCTCGCCTGATGAAATACCCACAT
>JBEANP010000087.1:0-10066 GCA_041165385.1 Pseudomonadota bacterium
AAGGCCGCAGCCGATGTGTACATGCCAGTGACTGGCACCATCACCGAGGTGAACGAAGCCCTGCGCGACGACCCGTCGCTGGCCAACACCGACCCACTCGGTGCGGGCTGGTTCTTCAAGGTCAAGCTGTCTGTGCCTGCCGAGCTGGACGCGCTGATGGACGAAACCAGCTACGCCGCTTTTTCTGCCGCTGCCTGATCAGGCCCCTACGCTCCACCGCTGCGCGGGTCGCTGCCCCCGAGGGGGTTAATTTTTCTAGGGGTGGCCCTTCGAAAAATTGCCTTCTTACCCTCCAATCTCACCAAGCTCGAACGTCCATGCCAACGACCTCTGCCTCCACGCCCACCCACACACTCAGTCAGCTGGAAAACGCCAGCGAATTTCACGCCCGTCACATTGGTATTACTGCCGCTGACGAAGCGCTGATGCTGCAAGCCATCGGCGAAAATTCGCGCGCGGACCTGATTGCCAGCATCGTGCCCGCCAGCATTGCACGCAGCAGCAAGATGGACATTCCGGCAGCGATTACCGAAGCTGCGGCGTTGGCAGAGCTGAAGGCACTGGCGGACAAAAATAAGGTGCTCAAAAGCTTTATCGGCCAGGGCTACTACGGCACACACACACCCGGCGTCATCCTGCGCAACATTTTGGAAAACCCGGCCTGGTACACCGCTTACACGCCCTACCAGGCTGAGATTTCCCAAGGCCGCATGGAAGCGCTGGTCAACTTTCAGACCATGGTGTGCGACCTGACCGGTATGCCAATGGCCAATGCCTCCATGCTGGACGAAGCCACGGCTGCGGCCGAGGCCATGACGCTGGCCAAGCGCAGCGTCAAGAGCAAAAGCAATGTGTTTGTGGTGGCCGGTGACTGCCATCCCCAAACCATTGAAGTGATTCAAACCCGCGCCGCTCCACTGGGCATTGAGGTCCGAGTAGCCAACTCCGCCGCCGAGTGGGAAACCTTGGTATCCGATGACTACTTTGCAGTGCTGGCGCAGTACCCCGCCACCAGCGGACGCATTGACGATTTACCTGGCGAAGTCGCCAAAGTACATGCCAAGCAAGCGGCGTTCATCGTGGCTGCTGACCTGCTGGCGCTCACCCTACTCACGCCCCCCGGAGAATGGGGCGGTGCACAGGGCGCGCCGGGAAATGCCGACATCGTGGTCGGCACCACCCAGCGTTTTGGCATGCCGCTGTGCAACGGCGGCCCACACGCTGCCTACATGGCCTGCCGCGACGAATACAAACGTTCCATGCCCGGCCGCTTGGTGGGCGTGAGTGTGGACACGCATGGCAACCCGGCCTACCGCCTCGCCTTGCAAACCCGCGAGCAACACATTCGCCGCGAGAAGGCCACCTCCAACATCTGTACTGCGCAGGTTCTGCCCGCCGTGGTGGCCAGCATGTACGCCGTGTACCACGGCCCCGCAGGCTTGACCCGCATTGCGCAGCGCGTAGCCACCTACACCGCGATTTTGGTGAAAGGTTTGCAAGCCCTGGGCTACACGCCGACCCACACTGCGGCGTTTGACACCATCACCATCCAAACCGGAGATGCTACCAATTCGATAGCTGCTCGCGCAGTATCGGCGGGCGCTAACCTGCGAATTTACTTTAAAGAGTACATCGCTGTGTCTCTGGACGAGACCACCACGCGAGACGACATTGCGCTGGTTTGGTCCTTCTTTGCCAAGCCCGGCCAGCCACTTCCCAAGGTGGAAGACTTTGCAGCAAACGCAGCACCGCTGATCCCTGAAAACCTGCGTCGCACCAGCAAATTCCTCACGCACCCGGTGTTCAACACCCACCATTCCGAGACCGGCATGCTGCGCTACATCCGCATGCTGAGCGACAAAGATTTGGCACTGGACCGCAGCATGATTCCGCTGGGCAGTTGCACTATGAAGCTCAACGCCACCAGCGAGATGATTCCCATCACCTGGCCTGAGTTCGCGAACATCCACCCCTTCTGCCCTGCTGACCAGCGCCAAGGCTATGCCGAGCTGGACGCCCAGCTGCGCGCCTGGCTGTGCGCCGCCACGGGTTACGCCGGCATCAGCTTGCAGCCCAACGCGGGCAGCCAGGGTGAGTACGCGGGCCTGCTGGTGATCAAGGCATTCCACGAAGCTAAAGGCCAGGGCCACCGCAATATCTGCCTGATCCCCAGCAGCGCGCACGGCACCAACCCGGCCAGCGCCATGATGGTGGGCATGCAAGTGGTGGTGACCAAATGCGACGACAACGGCAATGTGGACATGGCCGACCTGCAAGCCAAGTGTGAACAGCACGCTGCCCGCCTGGCCGCGGTAATGATCACCTACCCCAGCACCCACGGCGTGTTCGAGACCTCGGTCAAAGAACTCTGCGCTTTAGTGCACAAGCATGGCGGTCGGGTGTACGTAGACGGCGCCAACATGAACGCACTGGTGGGCACTGCAGCCCCCGGCGAGTTTGGCGGCGACGTAAGCCACCTGAACCTGCACAAGACCTTCTGCATTCCCCATGGCGGTGGCGGCCCGGGTGTCGGTCCGGTGTGTGTGGTGGCAGACTTGGTGCCATTCCTGCCCGGCCATGCCACCGGTGGTGTGCACGGAACAGGTGCCATCAGCGCTGCCCCGCTGGGCAACGCAGCCGTGCTCCCGATCAGCTGGATGTACTGCCGCATGATGGGACCAGATGGCCTATTGCAAGCCACCGAAATTGCCATTTTGAGTGCCAACTACATCAGCGCCAGGCTGGCGGACCACTACCCCACGCTGTACGCAAGCGCTGGCAAAGACGGAAAACCCGGCCACGTAGCCCACGAGTGCATTTTGGACCTACGCCACTTTAAAGACACCTGCGGCGTGATGGCCGAAGACGTGGCCAAGCGGCTCATGGACTACGGCTTTCACGCGCCCACCCTGAGCTTTCCGGTGCCCAACACGCTGATGGTTGAGCCTACTGAGAGCGAAACCCTGGCTGAGCTGGACCGCTTTGTTGACGCCATGATCGCCATCCGGGGCGAAGTAGCCAAGGTCGAAAGTGGTCAATGGCCGCAAGACAACAACCCGCTCAAGCACGCCCCGCACACGTCGGCCAGCCTGATGGGGGCTGAGTGGAGCCGCCCCTACAGCCGCGAGATCGCAGCCTTCCCGGTGCCAGCACTCAAGGCTGCGAAGTACTGGCCCACCGTGGGCCGGGTAGACAACGTGTATGGCGACCGCAACCTGTTTTGCAGCTGCGTACCCTTGAGCGCGTATTGATCCACTACCCCAGTGCAGCAACAAGGTAGGCATGGCAGTCTCTGTTTTTGATCTTTTTAAGATCGGTATCGGCCCCAGCAGCTCCCACACCGTGGGGCCAATGCGCGCAGCAAAGCAATTTGTAACGCGGCTGCAGCACAGCGGCCTACTGGAAAAGACCGCCACAGTGCGGTGCTGGTTGCATGGCTCTTTGGGTGCCACCGGCAAGGGGCATGCGAGTGATGTAGCCGTGCTGCTGGGCCTGTGCGGCCACGCGCCCGACACCGTAGATGTCAACGCGATTCCCGCGCTACTTGCGGAATTGCGCAGCAGCCAGCACCTTGCGCTGGCGGGTACGCAGCGTGTTGCCTTCCATGAGAAAAGTGATCTACTTTTCATGCGCGCGCCGCTGCCTTTTCATGCCAATGGCATGCGCTTTATAGCGCTGGATGCTGCGGGCACTGAACTTTCAGAGCGCGTTTACTACTCGGTGGGCGGTGGTTTTATCGTGAGCGATGAAGTGGCAGCCGACGGCTCGCGCCAGAAAGTTATTGCACCCGACGCTACAGTGCTGCCGCTGCCCTTTAAAAGTGGTGACGCCTTGATGTCCACAGCGGCACAACACGGCCTCAGCATTGCGCAAATCATGCGGCGCAACGAACAACATTGGCGCAGCGATGCAGACATAAACGCCGGCCTTATGCAGATTTGGCAGGTAATGCAAGACTGCGTAAAACGCGGCTGCGCCACCGATGGCGTGCTACCTGGTGGCTTCAAGGTCAAGCGACGTGCCAAGGCGCTACTTGAGGCGCTGACCGCCAACCCCGAACACGCGCTGCGTGACCCGCTGCAGGTGATGGACTGGGTCAATTTATATGCGCTGGCAGTGAATGAGGAAAACGCTGCCGGTGGCCGGGTAGTGACCGCCCCTACCAATGGCGCTGCCGGCATCATTCCCGCCGTGCTGCACTACTACACACGCTTTGTGCCAGGCGCAACGGACACAGGCGTTATCGACTTTTTACTCACTGCTGCAGCCATCGGCATTTTGTACAAAGAAAACGCCAGTATCAGCGGTGCAGAAGTGGGCTGTCAGGGCGAAGTTGGTGTGGCCTGCAGCATGGCCGCAGCTGCCCTGTGCGCTGTCATGGGTGGTACGCCAGCGCAGGTAGAAAATGCCGCCGAAATCGGCATGGAACACCACCTTGGCCTGACCTGCGACCCGGTGGGCGGACTGGTGCAAATACCATGCATAGAGCGCAACGCCATTGCATCAGTAAAAGCCATCAACGCCGCCCGCATGGCACTGCGCGGCGACGGCAGCCACTTCGTGAGCCTAGACAAAGTCATCAAGACCATGCGCGAAACAGGTGCTGACATGAAAACCAAATACAAAGAAACGGCACGTGGCGGGCTGGCGGTGAATATTGTGGAGTGCTAGGGACCTAAAGCGCTCCTACTTTCATAGCTAGATATCTATATTCCACGGGCGCTAGAGCTCTAAAACATGCTAATTTTCACCCAGCTACTGCAGCGTAAACGCATCCATAGCCAGCATGCTGTACATCACCTCACGGCTTAAATAGTCTGGGCGTGCGGTGGTGCCAGCAGCACCCAGCGCAAAAAACAGCGGCAAAAAATGGTCTTCGCTGGGGTGGGCCCGCTGCGCGTGGGGGGCCTGGCTGCGGTAATTGAACAAGGCCTCTAAGTCCCCTGCCACCAACTTGGTTTCAATCCAGCGGCTGAACTCCAGCACATAGGGCGACACCTCACGCCCACCGCCAAAAAACTCACCTAAATTGTGCGTCATGCTGCCCGAACCCACGACCAAAATACCCTTGTCACGCAAGCTTGCCAACGCCGCACCCAAGGCATACACCTCACGCGGCCCAGCCCCAACGGGCAACGCAACTTGCACCACGGGCACATTGGCCTGTGGCAGCAAATGCATTAGTGGCACCCAAGCGCCATGGTCAAACGGGCGCTTATCGTCTGGCTGCGCTTGAATGCCAGCAGCAGCTAACAGCTCAATCACTTCTTGCGCAATGGCGGGGTTGCCAGGTGCTGGGTAGTGCAATTCATACAAAGCTGGTGGAAAACCACCAAAGTCGTGCCAAGTGGTTGGCTGTGCGGTGGTCATGACCGCTGGGCCGCGCGACATCCAGTGCGGCGACATGATCACCACACCGCGCAAATCAGCGGGTAGCTGCGTGCCCCAGTCGTGCAGCGCAGGGCCGGTGGTGCCGTGCTCCACTGCAAATAGTGGCGCACCGTGGGAAACGAACAGAGAGGGTAAGGCAGCGAGGGTCACAAAAAAACCTTGTATTGAGATGCCCCCAATGTAGGCCCGACGCTGCGCAGTCAGGCACTGTCCGGTTGAATGCAACGTTTCAAAATTTTGACCGATGACGCAAACGCCAAACGCCCACGGCGCACAGCAACGCAAAAAATGCCATGGCCGACGTAGCCCAAAAAACACTGGCCAGCCCAAAGTGCGTACTGAGCTGCCCACCCAGTAATCCACCCAAAACGCCCGGCACGCCATAGCCCACCACGGTAAACAGCGCTTGCCCCCGCCCGCGCAGACTGCCCGGAAAGTAATGCGAGATCAATGCGATACACGCGCTGTGGTGGGCCGCAAAAGTGAGTGCGTGCAGGGCCTGCGCAATCACCAGCACCCACAGCACCGAGGCCATGCTGGCCGTGACTGCCATGCGCAGCGCCATCACCGCAGCGCAAATCACCAGCCAGGCGGTCAGGCTATAGCGTGGCAACCAGCGGCTTTGGGTGAAAAACCAGCCAATCTCTACCGTGACCGACACCGCCCAAAAAATGCCAATCATGGTTTTGCTGTAGCCCAGTGAATCCAGATACAAGGAGAAAAAAGTGTAGATGCCCATGTGTGACAGCACATGAAAAAAGATAGACGCAAACAGCCAGCGCACTTCTGGTTTGGCCAGCACGGGGCCTATGGGCATAGCGCTACCGGTGGTGTGGTGCACCGCCTCTTTGGCATCCGGCATGCGGTAGGCAAACAACACCAGCGCCACCAAACTCAAGGTCACCATCAGCGGAAAAGACTGCATGCCCACTTGCTCAAACCAAGCCCCCGCCCCCAAAACCGCCAGCATGAAACCCAGCGACCCAAACAAGCGCACTCGGCCATACAACTTGGCATCGAACACACCGTCTTTGCTAACCACGTGGGCCACGGCCGCCTCGGTCATGGGCATCATGCCGCTGGTCTGCGTAAACATGACTAACAACACCAAGGCCAGCCAAGCCACACCCCAGTTCACCCACAAACCCGCAGATCCCACCAACGCAATCAGCGCACCAATGCGCAGCAACTTGGCGCGCTCACCCGTGCGGTCGCTCAATGCGCCCCAAGCATAGGGCGCAAACATGCGTGTCGCCGATTGCACTGCGGTCAGCACGCTGATCACGGCAATGCTCAGGCCCAAGTCTTTGAGCCACAGGGGCAAGAAGGGGTTGAAAAAACCCGCGTGGGTGCAGTAAGCCGCAGTCAGCGCTGCATACGATGCGATGTTGCTGCGCACCGGTGGGTGTACTGCAGCCTCGGTCACACGTTCATCGGTCAAACGCTACCAGCGTTGCTACCAGCAATGGGCACCAGCGGGTGGCGCACATCGCCACACTGCGCACGGTTACGCAGCGCATGCTCCATCACCACCAAGGCCAGCATGGCCTCGGCAATCGGGGTGGCGCGAATGCCCACGCAAGGGTCGTGGCGGCCTTTGGTCACCACCTGCATAGGTTGACCTTGCGCGTCAATGGAGTCGCGCGGCGTGATGATCGAGCTGGTCGGCTTGATGGCAATGCTCACCTCTAGGTCTTGCCCGGTAGAGATACCACCCAACACGCCACCGGCGTTGTTGCTGGCAAAGCCTTTGGGCGTGAGCGAGTCGCCGTGGGTGGTGCCGCGCTGCGACACGCTGGCAAAGCCCGCGCCAATTTCCACGCCCTTGACGGCATTGATGCCCATCATGGCGTAGGCAATGTCGGAGTCCATTTTGTCGAACAATGGTTCGCCCAGGCCTACGGGCACGTTGGATGCGCTCACGCGGATACGCGCACCGCACGAATCGCCCGCTTTGCGCAGGGCATCCATGTAGTCTTCGAGCGCCTGCACATCGGCCACGGGGGCGAAGAACGGATTGTTGGGCACGTGTTCCCACGACTCAAATGCAATGGGCAAGTCCCCAATCTGCGTCATGCAGCCGCGAAAGGTAGTGCCATACTGTCGCAGCAGCCATTTTTTGGCAACGGCGCCGGCAGCCACCATAGGTGCGGTCAGACGTGCACTGGAGCGACCACCGCCACGCGGGTCGCGCAGGCCGTATTTTTGGGTGTACGTGTAATCCGCGTGGCCGGGGCGGAAGGTGTCGAGAATATTGCCGTAGTCTTTGCTGCGCTGGTCGGTGTTCTGGATCAGCAGCGCAATCGGCGTGCCTGTGGTTTTGCCTTGGTACACACCGCTCAAAATTTGCACCGCATCGGGTTCGTTGCGCTGGGTCACATGGCGGCTGGTGCCGGGGCGGCGGCGGTCCAGGTCGATCTGAATATCGGCCTCGCTCAAGTCCATGCCAGGCGGGCAGCCGTCAATCACGCAGCCAATGGCCGGGCCGTGGGATTCACCAAAGTTGGTGACTGCGAATAGGGTTCCAAAGGTATTGCCGCTCATAGAGTGCAATTATCCCCGATGACTGCCAACGGCAGCCCGTGCTCACAGCAAGGCGCGCAACTCCCGGGCCGCGTCTTGCAACGCTGGCAATAGCTGGCTTTGCATGGTCTGCAGCGTCATGCGGTGCGGGGCCACCACCACGTTCAAAGCGGCCACCGTCTGGCCTTGCAAATTGCGCAGCGGCACCGACAGCGCTTGCACGCCCAGCTCATGCTCCTCGCTGGCAATGCAAAAGTCTTGCGTACGCGCCTGCTCTACCAGTATCTTGAGCGCTTTGGCGTCCGTCACGGTGTAGGCCGTCAGGCGTGGCAGCGCGTGGGCTTTGAGCCATTGGGTCAACTCAGTTTTGGGTTTAGCTGCCAGCAAAACCCGCCCGGTGGATGTGGCGTGGGCTGGCAGGCGCGCACCCAGGTGCAGCCCGTAGGCTAGCACCTGCGCGGAACCGACCGCCGAACTGCGCAGGTCGTTGCCACTGCGGGCCACGATCACCACTTCATGCCCGTCCATTACCACCGCAGAAAACGACTCCTGCGTCTGGATAGCCAAGCGGTTCAAGGTGGGCTGCAGCACACGTGGCAGGCGTGCGCTAGATAAATAGGTACCCGAGAAGCGCAGCACTTTGCTGGACAGCCAAAAGTAGCTGCCGTCCGTCTCCAGGTACCCCAAATACGCCAGCGTGAGCAAATGGCGGCGCGCTGCCGCACGGGTAATGCCCGCGCGCTGGGCGGCCAGCGTGGCGTTGAGCCGCTGGCGCTCGGTGTCAAAACTCTCCAGCACCGCCATGCCTTTGGCCATGCCGGCAATTAAGTCTGCGTGGGCGATTTCAGGTTTCATGGGCTTTCAGAGTTGAGTCGAGGTCTAATCAATTGCGCGGTGATCGCACATTTGGCTCAATCATCGCACAAAGCTCTGCAGTGCGGGATGCGCAAAGTGACGGCAAACCCTATCCTTGGCGCACCCTATCAGGAGACATTCATGCGTACCCAGGTCGCCATCATCGGTGCAGGCCCCTCCGGCTTGCTGCTCGGCCAGTTGCTGCACAAAGCAGGCATAGACGCCGTTATCGTAGAGCGCCAATCTGGCGACTACGTTTTAGGCCGCATTCGGGCGGGTGTGCTGGAGCAGGTATCGATTGACCTGCTGGACGAAGCCGGTGTGGGCGAACGCATGCACCGCGAGGGCTTGGTCCACAGTGGGTTTGACATGCTCTTCAAAGGCGTGCGCCACCGCATTGACCTGAACAAACTCACCGGTGGCAAAAACGTGATGGTCTATGGCCAAACCGAAGTCACGCGTGACCTGATGGACGCCCGCAAGGCGGCAGGCCTGACCACCATTTATGAGGCGCAGCAGGTGCAAGTGCATGACTTTGACAGTAAAACCCCGCGCGTAACGTACCAGAAAGACGGCCAAATCTTTGAAATTCAATGCGACTTCATCGCTGGCTGCGACGGCTTTCATGGTGTGTGCCGGGCCAGCGTGCCGCGCGGCGCTCTCCAGGAATTTGAGAAGGTGTATCCGTTTGGGTGGCTCGGTGTGTTGTCCGACACACCGCCAGTGCACCACGAACTGATTTACGCCAACAGCGAACGCGGCTTTGCACTGTGCTCGCAGCGCAGCGCCACGCGCAGCCGCTACTACCTGCAAGTGCCTTTGTCCGACAAGGTAGAGCAATGGTCTGACCAGGCGTTTTGGGATGAACTCAAACTGCGCCTGGACCCCGAAGCACGTGACAAATTGGTCACCGGGCCAAGTATTGAAAAAAGCATCGCCCCGCTGCGAAGCTTTGTCACTGAGCCCATGCGTTTTGGCCGCATGTTCTTGGCGGGTGATGCGGCACATATCGTGCCGCCCACTGGAGCCAAAGGCTTGAACTTGGCTGCCACCGATGTTAAATATCTGTCGAATGCGTTGGTGGAGTTTTACAAAGACAAAACCGAAGCCGGTATTGACACCTACTCCGAGCGTTGCCTGCGACGCATATGGCGTGCCGAGCGGTTTTCGTGGTGGTTTACCAGCCTGATGCACAGCTTTCCTGAGCAAGGGGCTATTCACCAAAAGCTGCAAGACGCAGAGCTGGATTACATCGTTAATTTTGAAGCTGGCGCACGGTCGGTGGCTGAAAACTACG
>JBEANP010000088.1:0-9954 GCA_041165385.1 Pseudomonadota bacterium
CCATTTTTTTCCTGCACTGTGTAGATACTGGCGGCCTCAATGTTCACATATTGGGACAGTAGCAGCAGCAATTCTTGGGTCCCTGGTAGGCGACTGTGGTCAGTAGACCCTTTTAGCGCCAGTGTTCTCATGCCTACCAGCGCGTCACGCAACGAGCCCGGACGCGCCAGCATCTCCTGTTCAAGTCGGTCGTGAGACAGATTCAGGAGTAAATGCCGTTTGGTCAAGCGGGAGAGCCGCTCGGTGACATAGAGGTAAGTCTCCTCCATCCGGCGAGTACGGTCATGCCAGACGTCACTGAATTCACCGCAAATCAGCACCAACAAACCACCGCCAAACAGCGGGGCGCTCGACCAATCTGGGGGAACGTGCCCCTCATGGGCGGCAATCCAACCATTAATCAGCAAAATTGCACCGCCGCAAAGTCCCGGCCAAACACCGTAACGCAGGGCAACCAATACCGGTGCCAACCACTGCCACGGAAACCCCTCGCTGGCCAGCGTGGGATCGTCTGGCCGCACCACCCAACCCAGCAGGACAGCGATCAGGGGAATGAGCGCGATCTCTATCCATTGTTCGCGTGTGGCAGTGCGATCTGGCGCAAATCGGTCTTTGCCCAATGCATTTTTGAGCTTTGCTGCAAACTTCCAGTCGGACATTGCCACCTACTTTGCTGCTGTTGCTGCTGTTGCAAATTCCAGGCTGGAGAGTAGTTTGGTCAAAGTCGCCTGAGCAACAGCGGCGAGCGACTGTCGGCTCCATCCGCTCTGGGCTCCCGAAGCACTCCATACAACGCGTTCTGTGCTTACATCCAGCACCTGCAGCGAGACACCGACTGCGGGCTCCCCGTCAATGCCGACTTTGTAACGCCATTCTTCAACGCTACCCATTACTGCATACCGTACGCCTTGTGTTTTGGCCCAAGCAAGGGCCTCTTCGGTGACTTTGCGTTCGGTGGGTTCGAAAAGGCTGTCACGCGATAAGGCTGCCGGATAGCGCCGCAGATTAACCACGCCGAGCGCCCGAATCTGGTGCTCAATCATGGCCTCAGCGGAAAGCCCCGCCTGCGGCGTATCGGTGTTATTCGCCATCGGCAATATGGCCCAGCGGGCTTGCCTGTCAAGGGGGGCATCACTCACAGCAGATTGAATCGCCGTCCCACAGCCTGCCAACAGGGCAACAAGTAGGCTCAGAAGCAGCGTTTTGGAAAATTTCATGATGTAGCTCCTAAAAATAGTGTCTGTACCGTAGGGTGACGGCGTTGGTATTGGCTTGGGTCGGCGTAGCACCCTGCGTGCTCTCCCACTGCAAGCGGATATGGTCTTCGCCGGTGATGGAGCCCGCTAGGCCCCATGTCGACGAATAGCCCTGGCCCGACGCGCTGTCTTGGCTCAAGCACATGTTTCCAAAAGGGCGCCAGGCGCGGGTGTAGTTCAATTGAATATTTTGACCTGCGAGGTTTTCGCCCATATCGATACATGCGCCTGTACGAAAGCTGCTGGCCGGAATGAACAGGGCTACGCCGTCGAGGGCTTTATTGTTTATAGCGGTTTGTGTGTCTTGGGGAAGTCGCTGAAAAGTGGCTGCGTCCAGAAGGTCAGCCCTGGACCATTGTGAATCTTTGGCGAAAACACGAATACGCCAGTCAGGGTACTCTATCCGAAGGCGATAGCCCGCCTCTACATCGAGGCTGCGGCCACTCCCCAGAAAACCGCCGTATTGGGTGAAGTAACTGGCGAACTGAGGTGTTATGCGCAAGTATTCGCGCTTGCCGAGTACGTAACTCATAGTCGTGCCAATGCTGTCCTCGTAACCCGCGATTCGCATGGCAGGCGAAATTTGTGACGGGACGTGGTAGCTCGCCACGTGATCTGTACTCAAGCGGTTATCCCATTGGATACTGGTTCGCCATAGCAGGCCCGCACCCGAGGCCAGACTGTCACGTTGTTGGAGTGCCAGGCTGCTGCGTTTGTCCGTTCCTGCCCATTGAACCTCAATGCTTTCAACGCGCTCTTGGCCAGAGGGTAAGCCCGCAAGCGTTGGCCCTTTTACAGTCAGGCTTTGGCCAGAGCCGGTCAAGACAATGAATACATCCGGGGTAATTGCCAGTCGTGTTTCAAATTGCAGTCTGTTACTGTCCAAATCACCGCTGGTGTCTGATTGTGTTTCTACTTGAAAATAGTGGGCTTGCTGAGGAACGTGTTGTCGGTAGCGGTCATGCAATGCGCCATCTTCCTGCCGAGACATGCCTTGAAAAGCGGTGTTCAAAGCCTCTTGTTGATGTCCCAACGTGTACGCTATGTCGTAGCGGTTGTAGATTGGCAGCTTATCGCTGCTGCGCAGTAACAAGGCCTCCATGGCTGGCCTGTCGTTAAGCTCCAGGGCAGTCTGAGCCTGTGCCCATAGCGGCGCCTGCTTAGCCATGTGGTGCAGATACCGGCGCCACATCCATGACTTGGCATTGTGGGATTGCCCTTTCAAAATGGTCCACCCTAGCACCAAAGTCTGAATGTCCTCAGCTTGTTGGGGCTGTTGATCGCCGCGCAAGGGTTGGACAAGTTGACGAATCAATGCCATTCCCGGGTCCCCGGGTTGATCAAGCATGCTCAGACGCGTCAATGCCAGCAGCTCAGCGCTCATTGCGGTACCTGGCCATTGCTGAAATTCATGAGCGCGTGTTTTTAGTTGTAACCATGCGTGGCGTCGCAAGCGGTCGGCGATGCCGATTTGCCCTAGACGCTCACGCACGTCCGCGAAATTGAGCAGCATCAACGGGTCATCTTTTTTGGTATCTAAAATTTTCCCGTACCAACGCGCCGCCTCTCGGGGACGATCGAGTAGCTGGTACGCAACTGCGAATGGTGTCCACAGAGGCTCTTCATTCATCGCTATTTGCGCATGGCTTTTCAAAATGCCAGCAAGTTCAGTGGTTTTCTTGGCATCTATCAAGAACCACAAATTTGCGAGTAAAACGTCTACTTCGCCTGGCGCTTGTATGCGCGCACGTTTCAAGTCAGCCCAAGCGGCGTTAGTGTTCTTTTGATTTTGATAATAACGAGCCCGCAAAAGTAAAAAGCGTGTTTCTTTTGCGGCAATGGATTCGGCTTTGTCACCAAGTGCCGCAAAAACTCGCGTCTGCGCATCGATGTCGGCAAGAGTGGCGTACAAGTCGAGGGCTAACAAGAGGTGCTCCACCTGCCCGAACCTGTGGTAGCTTTCCATGGCGACCTTAGCGGCTTGGTCTGGGTGGCTCTCTCGAAACAAAATAATCAGGCGCTGCCAGTCCGGCGGGCCGGATTGCGATAGCTGTGTGTAGTGTTCATACCCTCTGCGAGCCGTTTCGTTGTCGCGCAAATTCCAAGCCAGTTGGCCCAGCGTCTGCCAGAAGTCCGCAGCATTTTCGGGTACTCGTGCCTCGTAGGTTTTCATCACCTCCAGCGCTTCTGTCAGTTTGCCACGTCGTATTTGGTTTGAAACCACTCGCAGAATGCTGTCAAGTGAGAAGGGGTCTTGTTGGGCGCGCTTCAGGTACAGGGCCTCTGCCTGAGTGTCGTCGCCCGCGCCTTCCGCGAGTCGCGCTGCAAACTCTAGGAAGAGTGGCTGCGGTGTCCGCTGGTACTGCGCTACGAAGAATTCAGCACCGGCTGCAGGATCAGCGGCTGCGTCGTACAGGTTATACACACCCTGCCATTGTGCGTCGGTCATCGACTTTTGGCGTGCATGTATGCCCCACGCGCGCAGCGCCAGGGCAGGGCGGTCTGTCGATGGGGCAAACGCAATGACTTTTGCCACGGTTTCAGCAGAGTGGTCCCCTTGCTGAAACAGATAGATCCACTGTTCAGCTGCGACCTCTGGCCGTTGCGTCCATTGGCTGATTTTCGCCAGGCGTAAACGCCATGCTCGGTCTAGTGGAATGGATTGCACTGCCTTTTGAGCAATGGTAAAGGCCCGTTGTAAATCACCTGCAGCAACCAAGGTGTCAAACGCAAGTGCGTAGTCTTGCTCGTCAAATGGACGTAATTTTTCAGAGGACGCTACCGGTACAGAGCCTTGTATTACGGGCTCTTTAGGAGCGACATTCTGTTGTGCACCCCAATTTTTGCGAACGATTGCACTCGGTTTGTAGACTGCTAAGCGCAACAAGCCCGCTTGGCGCTCCGATGTACTGAGCACGGATTTTGCGGTGGCCACATCGGCCCAAAATCCGGCCCGCAATACGTACAAACTACCCCGTTGCTCAATTCGTAAAAAGGGCAGTGCGGTGTTTTTTTCAAATAGTTTTCCCAAGGTACCTGCATCGCTAGAGCTTGCTATTTGGAGGGAAAAATAATCCTGCGTCCCCAGCTCGGCACTTTGTGCGAGCCCCGCAGCAGTGCACACCAATCCAGTCCAGATGTATCGCAACCTCATCGTTCGCCCGTCGCCCATGGATTGGCGAACACCAGCTGGCGCGCGTAGCGTGCTGCCTCAGAAGGGGCGCCTGCAGACAATGCAGTGCGTGCTAGAAAGCGCAAGGTCGGCAAATCCTCACCGAGGTCGCCGATGTCTTGGCGGGCTGCTTGCAACGCAGCATCAAACAGGTTAGCCGCCATGTAGGTCTCTATGCCGCGTTGAAATAGTTGCCGTGCCTGGTCTATCGATGTCGCTTGCCGCTGTGCCATCAAGAAGCAAGATGCAGCCGCGATGTACTGACCGTTGGCCAATGCACGTGCGCCGAGTGCCTGCAGATTGGTTACTGGGTCGGCGTAATTCAATGTTGCAACCATTCGCGCCCCAGATGTCTTCAAACCCAACTCCAATGCAGCAAGTACAAACGTCTCCAAGGTGTGTTTTGACAAAATTTGATCGCCCGCTCTTTGCAGCAGTGCGGTGAGTTGCGCCCTTGCAGTGTTTTGTTTTACCGTGGTTTGAGCGTGCAAACTTTGCCACTGATAGGCATCAAATAATATGGTGAACGCCTCTTGACGTTGGCGTGCAGTGCCTTGAATTGTTGCTGGAAGCAGCGCGTCTTCAAGATGGGTGATGTCGTCAGTTTTATCCTGTGTACGTGCCAAGAGCAGAGCTGCATCGATATTCGAGGTTTCTGCGCGGTACAGGTTTTTTATGTAGGAGCGCGTCAAGGGATCAAGCGTATGTTGCTCGTACAGCGTGCTCAAAAGCGCCTTTCGGGGAAAGATAGTCACTAATACGGAAAGCACCATGATCGCAATCAGAAGCAGTTGCCACGGCGTGGTGAGTACCAGCCGCACAACCTCTTCATCAGCGGGTGCATATCGTTTCGATCGACTGGGTAGCATGCTCTGGTATCTCAAATTCGCTGGTATCGCCATTAACTCTGCGCGCTGGTATTGTTCGCCCTTGTACCCTGACGCGGCAGTTCTGCACATTTGCCAGGGAGAACTTCAATGGTACTTGGGCGGTGACTATCCATTGTGGGCCATTGGTAGTCTGTTTGAATTGATCAATGCGCCCATTGGCTGACACCAGCCGTGGTCCGTCGGGCTGGGTATCCGTAAGCACCAGCTTCGCTGTATCTGCACTGAGGTGAATGAATACCTCATCGCGCAGTTTCATAAAGCCAGCAACGCCTTGGCTTCTCTGCATATCAGGCCAGCCCATCCGGGCTGGCATTCGGATAGTGCGCAAAAAGCCGCTCCCCCGAATGCGCCACCCACCGCTGGTCTTGGCGACTGCCAAGCGCCGGAAATCATTGACCTTACGCGCGTAGTCTGCCACGTAGACCGGTGTGTTTTCCTGCGCCATCGCAAATTCAAACACCTTGTCCAAGGACCGCATGCCGGCTGCTTTGGCTGTCAGGTAAGTGTGGAAGTAGATGTTCATTGGCTTTAAACGGCGTGGTGACTCTGTAAGCTCAAAGGTCTCTATGACCCGGTCGAAACCGTAAAAAGGACCGGTCCAATTATTGGTGTAAACGTTTTCGTTTTGATTTGGTGCAAAAACCTGAAAGCCAGTTTTGCGCGGAATACCCAAGCCTTCGACTTGGGTCACAGTGGGGTGGGAGCGCACTGTGACGGTATCCCCGCCGTTCATGTTCATCACTCCTGCTTCCATGGTCAGGCTCAGCGCATCACTGCCCGGAATGCAGTCGCCGGTCCACAAAAACATTTCAACTTTTTTACCCGGTGGTGCCAAACGGGATTCAATGTAACGGATAGAACCTTGAATTTCACGTCTAGCATCAAAGCGATACCCTGGGATGCGCAGGTTGTAGACTTCGCTTGCATCGGGGCTATTGACCTTACCCCAGACAAACGGGTGTGAATAGCTGTGCGACGCCAGTGCCACATGGGGCAGGTTGAATATTTCCTTAGCCGTTTTTTCAGCCAATGGCGAAAGACCCGGGTACAGCCCAGTAGGTGACAACTCGGCTTCAATGACTGAAATCGTCATTGGGAGCGGGTATTTTTTGGCTACCCGCTGTAATACGACTTCGCCTGTAATGGGATTACCGGGTAGTTCGGAGCGACTAACAAAACCGTCTCCATCCATGTGAATCATCAGCATGCGCCTGCCCGATTCGGTAGTAGTGTCAGGTACCGGCAAGTCAGGCAAACGCAACGCTTGCTTAAAAAAGCTAAATGGGTTCAGCACCCATCTGTCTCCGTTGTTGCCGGGAAGACTGACGGTGGAAGAGCCTTCCAGGGCGTATCCACCCCATTGCGTGATAGCTACGGCTTCCTGTGATTTTCCGTTTTGGCTTAGCGTTAACCAGCTTGTTGCCCGTTCGTTGGTCAGTGGGAAAAAATCTGCAGGATTGGGGCGGGGGGGCGCCTCGAAGCCAATCTCTGGTGTTTGTCCAACGATATTTATATTCGCATTAGATGCTTTGAATGCACCGCCCTGCATTCGGAAGGTAACGCTTAGTGGGCCGGTCATCAAACTGTCTGGAGGATTAATGAGAGATATGGGTACGCCTGATTCGGCCTGACGCGTCAGCCAGCGCGTTAGTGAACTGGTTTGGTCTTTTGTGGGCTGTGCTGTCAGCCAGACCACCACACCTGCAAATTGACCACTTAATTCTTTAAGCGGTAGGTCGGCGATGCTGGTGAATTCGGTTGCATAGCCCATGTAGTTCAGCGGCATCGAACCAAGTCGCACTGCCGGCTCGTAGCGCAATTGGTATTCGTTGGCCAGCGCACTGTGCACAAACAACACTTTGCGCGGGATGACCTCGACACTACCCACCCCTAACGTCGCCAAGTCAGGCGTAGTGACCCATGGAATCAGTCCCAGTGCCTCAATTTTTTTAACCGTATCTCTGGCTTTTTGGCGTTGCCCGGCGGGGAGGTAGTCAATCACTGCTGCTGCCAGATGGAATTCGTCTCTCGCCCGGCGCAATTGGGTGAGTAGCCACTCACGATCCGCTTGCGAAACGTCAACATATGCTTTCTTGCCGGCGTCATAGCCTTGGAAGAGTGACTCTGCAACCACCATTTCCACGTGTTGATGGACTTGAGGCAATATTTCAAAACCGCGGTTAAAAATTAGCTTGGCTTCAGGATATTTCTGTTTCATGACGGCTATGACGGCCACCATGCCGGCCTCCTGTTGCGCGCGTGCAGCCGGCGTTTTTGCAAACAGTTGGTAAGAGTCCAGGGTGTCTAGAAAGAAAGTGCGATACCCCTTGGTCCATAGCGGCGCGATGACACGGTCTGTAAAAAAACGCGGCCAATCAGCCTGCGATTGATCAACGAGTCGGCTGGCCCAGTCTTGGTTTTCACCTTTGAACCACGCTTTGGGTATAGCTGCTGCATACGGGCGACTGGGGTGCACCTCTCCTAAAGCGACATAGGCAGCTAGCCGCGTGTGGGGGAGTGTTAGGGTAGTGGGTTCGGGTACGTGATCAGGGTCTACGACGACTAGATCAAACGCCTGCAACTCGTCCCACGGTGGCGCTTCTCCGTAGAAGAAAGCGATGGCGGGCGTGGTGTTCGCAGCGACTTCCGGCATTGCCCACACACCAAAGCATAGACATAAAAATACTTTTAAAAACAACCTCATTTGGGGTCCCCTGTCACGCACCGGCATGTGTCGGTCCGACTGGAGCACCTCCATCTGGCTGCCGGCAATAAAGTGTATCACCGGGTACGTATACCGCCCTGCTTAGCAGGGTAGCCATATGAGCTATGTCGGTATCTACAAAAATTACTGCGTGCTCTGGTATGGCAACCAGTGCGGCTTTATTCCGCCGCTGTCAATCCGTTTGCAAAATGTTCCGCCATGCGTTGGCGTGTAAGCGCGCCATCGCGCGCAACCAGCGCAGCCACGATGGCGCGGTGCTCTTGCAATGATTCGCGAATGCGCCCGGTTTTGAGCAAGGAGTTGTGGCGGTTGAGCTTCATCACCTTGCGCAAATCCATGACCATTTGGTCGCGCCACCGGTTGTTGGCTATTTCCAGTAGGCGCATATGGAAATGCTCATTCACTGCAAAAAATTGATCGGTATTGCTTGTGCCGCGCTGGGCTGCGGTCTCCAGGTCTTTGTGAAGCTCTTCAAGTTCGCGTATTTCCTGCGAAGTTGCTTTTTCTGCCACCACGCCTGCGGCATCACTTTCCAGCAGACTCAGCAGGTGATACACATCAGACAGGTCTTGGGTGGATACCTCTGTTACATAGGCACCTCGGCGCACCTTCATAGTGACCAAGCCTTCAGCAGCCAGCACCTTCAAGGCCTCGCGTAAAGGGGTACGGCTGATGCCGAATTCTTCAGCGATTTTGAGTTCGTCAATCCAGCTACCGGGCTCCAACTCGCGCTTGAAGATGCGCTGGCGCAACAACTCCGCCACCTCTTCATACAGAGCGCGGGGCGAGAGAGATATGACAGGGCGTCCGTTGGAAAGCAGGGCAGACATGGGATGTTGCGACGTAGTTTGATCAAAAAGATTGTAAGCTTCAATCTATATTTTGAATGAATAATTATAAATAATGTAAACTTAAATCTGTTTTCGACACCACGCCATTGCCTTCTGCACTTCGCCGCGGGGTTTGGTAATGGTGGGCCTGTAACACCTGCGCACTGGACACCGCCATGACTGACAAGACCTCTGAATTCAAATCCGCCACGCTGGACGCCTGGACTAAAGCGGCTGCCAAATCAGCCCCAGGTGGTAACGTGGACGCGCTGAACTGGATCACGCCCGACGGCATCGCGGTCAAGCCGTTGTACACGGCAGCAGACACGGCCAATTTGCAATACGCAGACACCTTGCCCGGCTTCGAACCCTACCTGCGTGGCCCTCAGGCCACCATGTACGCCGTGCGCCCCTGGACCATTCGACAATACGCGGGCTTTTCTACTGCCGAAGAAAGTAATGCGTTTTATCGCAAAGCATTGGCTGCAGGCGGGCAGGGCGTTTCGGTGGCATTCGATTTGGCCACGCACCGTGGATATGACAGTGACCATCCCCGTGTGACCGGCGACGTGGGCAAGGCGGGTGTGGCGATTGACTCGGTCGAGGACATGAAGATTTTGTTCGACCAGATTCCTTTGGACAAAGTGAGCGTGTCCATGACTATGAATGGCGCGGTACTGCCAGTCTTGGCAGGCTATGTGGTGGCCGCCGAAGAGCAAGGCGTGAGCCAGGACAAATTAAGCGGGACGATTCAGAACGACATTCTGAAAGAGTTTATGGTGCGCAACACCTACATTTACCCGCCCGCGCCAAGCATGCGCATCATTGGCGACATCATTGGCTACACCGCCAAGAACATGCCCAAGTTCAACTCGATCAGCATCTCGGGTTACCACATGCAAGAGGCTGGAGCCAACCAGGCGCTGGAACTGGCCTTTACCTTGGCCGATGGCAAAGAGTATGTAAAAACTGCCATTGCCACCGGGCTTGACGTGGACGAGTTCGCCGGGCGTCTTTCTTTCTTCTGGGCCATAGGCATGAACTTCTACTTAGAGGTTGCCAAGATGCGAGCGGCGCGCCT
>JBEANP010000089.1:0-9953 GCA_041165385.1 Pseudomonadota bacterium
CACGCTTATCGGCTGTAAATTTTTAAGGATCTCAAAACAATTTTTACTTTGCTTTGCTTGCTTGGCTGTGATCAGCGAAGCCTTGTATTATGACACAGTTTTTAAACCGCTGTCAAAAATTATTTAAGGACGTGCAAGCAAGCGCTCCTCCATTACAGTAAATAAGCTGAGGCGCTGGCTGCGCTAGACGAACTGAGCGCACCATATTACTCCGAAGGAAAGGCTAGGCGCACCCGTTTTCTTTGTAGGCAGCGCCCGTGAATTCGCTTTTTGCAGCAGTAGTTCACGTTATCCCATACCGGCATGAAAACGCCCACTTCGTTAAGCCGCTGCCACTGAGGGAAGATGCTCTTCAGTTAAACATCAGCATTACCGTCAGCGGTCACACTGCTCGTCGCGCAGTCGCACAAAGGTACTCCAGAAATTAGCCTCTTGTGTAGTGGCGAAGTTGATGCGCATCAGGCTGCTGGGCGCACGGTCTGCATGGAACAGCGCACCCGGTGCCAGCAGGTAACCCTCATCGAGCATGCGCTGACTCAAAGCATCTGTATCAACGCCGGTTTCTACCCAGCCAAACAGCCCCACGGGTTCGGATGCAAAACTGCACCCTGCCCCTAACGCCAGCTTCACGCTGCGGGCTCGTGCCGCGTCCAGACGGTTACGGATGCGCTCGGCGTGGCGACGCAGCTGGCCTTGGTCTATGCACCAGGCCAGTGCTTTTTCTAGTAGCGCGGGGGTGGTCAAAGTAGACAGCAGCTTGGCGTCCAACAAGCGCTCAGCCAGCGCTTGGGGTGCGGCCAAGTAGCCTACACGCCAGTTGGGAGCCAGTATCTTGGCAAAGCCCCCCACGTAGATGGTGCGCTGCAAGCCATCTAGCGCACACAACCGGGTGGCATGGTCAGGGGCAAAATGGCTGTAAGTGTCATCTTCAACAATATGGAAATCGTGCTGATTGGCCAGCTGCAGAATGCGGTACGCGCTGGATGGCTGCAGGCAAAACCCAGTGGGGTTATGAAACACGCTCACGCTCACAAACAGCTTGGGCGCATGCGCCTCGCAGTAGCGTGCCATCACCTCCAGGTCGGGCCCGTCGGCACGGCGGGGCACGGGCAAAATGCGCATGCCCAATGAATCGAGCCGCGCAAACTCAATGGCCCAACCGGGCTCTTCCACCATCACGTAGTCGCCTGCGCGCAGCAGCGTGCGACTGACCACGTCCAGCGCGTTGGTCGCACCCACGGTGGTGATGATTTGCTCGGGTACAGCCTGGACTGACAGGCTTGAGAGCTTATTACTCAGCGCCCGGCGCAGGCCAATGTCCCCCGCAGGCTCGCCATACTGCAACGAGAACGCATTAAGGGCCTCGACACTGCAGTTGCGCCGCACAGAGGTGGCCAAGAACGTAGTTTGCAACCACTCGGGGGGCAGCACACCCATGCCCGGCTGCGGCTTGTCGCTAATGCCGTGGAACATGCCGCGAATCAGCGTAGTAGCACTCAGCGGCGCTTTATGACGCTGGCTCGGCAGATTATCCTGCCTCTCAATTGCTATGTTTTTAGTAGCTGTCTGCGTATATCCAGCATGGGCTGGTGTGCTTTCACGTACATAAAAACCACGATTTTTACGAGCCTCCACGAGCCCCTGCGCCTGCAACTGGTCGTACGCACCCACCACGGTGGACGGGCTCACGCCCTGCTGCTGTGCGCACATTCGCACCGATGGCAGGCGTGCGCCAGGGGCCAACAGGCGGTCGCGAATACGCTGGGCAAAGCGCTCAGCCAATTGGTCCGTCAAGGTGTGTGAGGCGGTTCTCATAAGCATGGGCAGGCTCCTCTGTGTTAGCAAACATTCCAATACAGTTTCACTATTGTTTGCAAAAACTGTACTGTAAGTGTGCTGTTTTTGTCGATAAAGTCAAATCCATGCAAGCCCAAGAATTTACCGCCCTGCTGGTGTTGTCCACCGTCACCAGTTTCACGCCGGGGCCGAACACCACGCTGTCGACCGCGCTGGCGGCCAACTTGGGACTCAGGCGCGCCATGCGTTTTGTGGTGGCGGTGCCAGTGGGCTGGGGGTTGCTATTTACGTTGTGCGCGGGCGGCTTGGGGGCATTGGTGGTGGCCGTGCCACTGCTGCACAGCGGTATCCAATTCGCAGGTATCGCCTATTTGCTGTGGCTGGCCGCCAAGCTGGCACGCAGCAGCGCGCTGGCCCAAGCAGACGCCCAGCGCCTGAATGTCACCTTTTGGCAGGGTGTGGCGCTGCAATTTCTCAATATCAAGGCCTGGATGTTGGCTCTCACCGTTGTGGCCGGTTGGTTGGCAGGGCGCGAGGACGCGCTGGCGCGCTTTGCCTTGCTGCTGCCACTGATGCTGGCATTCGGGTTTAGCAGCAACTTGTTGTATGCCGCGATGGGTTCGCTGCTGCGCGACTGGTTATCAGGCCCAGTAGTGCATGGCGTGGCCACCGCATTGCGCTTGCGCTGGTTTAACCGCGCCATGGCTGCGATGCTGGTCGCCACTGCTTTCTGGATGGCCCGGATATGAACACACCACACCGCCCCCATGAAACCCTTGGCATGTGGCTGGGCCTGCTGGGTGTGGCCATTTTTGCCGTGACCCTGCCCATGACACGCCTGGCAACCGGCACCGCCGAAGCGCCACAGCTCTCACCGTGGTTTGTGACCTTTGCCCGCGCAGCACTGGCGGGAGCATTGTCGATCGCGTTTTTGGTACTCACCCGCTCGCGCTGGCCTTCTGCGCAAGAGCGCAAGCCACTGGCGCTGGCGGTGCTGGGCAGCACGCTGGGCTTTCCACTGTGTTTGGGCTTTGCCTTGCGGCAAGTCGCATCGGGCCATGCCGCCGTGTTTACTGCGTTACTGCCCCTGACCACCGCGGCACTGGCTGCCTGGGCGTTGCACCAAAGAGCCCGCCTTGGATTTTGGATCAGCGCCATTTGCGGTGCAGCATTGGTCATGGGGTTTGCGCTATTTCGGGCCCACCAACAAGGCCAAGGTTTTGGACTGGAATGGGCCGACCTGCTGCTGCTGGGGGCCGTGCTGTCTGGCGCTGTGGGCTATGTGTATGGAGCCAAGGTCACGCCCTCGCTGGGGGCCGAGCGGGTGATTTGCTGGGTGTGTGTGATGGCCTTGCCCGTCACCCTGCCCGGTGCGTTGCTGACCTGGCCTGCGCAGCCAGTCAGCACCTCGGCCTGGCTGGGGC
This sequence comes from Pseudomonadota bacterium, assembly GCA_041165385.1. GTDB lineage: Bacteria > Pseudomonadota > Gammaproteobacteria > Burkholderiales > Burkholderiaceae_C > Allorhodoferax. Next base: position 3,222 of record JBEANP010000089.1, read on the forward strand.
TGCTGTATGTGGGCGTTTTTTCAATGTGGGCCGGCTTTTTTGCCTGGTACCGCGGGCTGGCATTGGGCGGTGCCCTGAAAGTAAGCCAGATTCAGCTGGTGCAGCCGTTCCTGAGTATTCTGGCGGCCGTGCCTTTGCTGGGAGAATCGTTGGAAATTGTGACTGTGGGATTTGCCTTGGCGGTGGTCGCTACGGTGTACTGCGGCAAACGCTTTGCCATGCCCACCGCCGTCAACCTTTCCGGCACCGCGCCGTTTTCATCACCACGCCCATCATCATGAGCCACCCTTCTTTTGCTTCTTTGCCCCCGCCACCCTATTACGCTGTGATTTTTTCCAGCCTGCGCACCCCGGGCGACGAAGGCTATGGCCAGATGGCCGCGCGCATGGTCGAGCTAGCGCAACACCAGCCCGGCTTTCTGGGCGAAGAGAGCACTCGCGGCGCCGATGGCTTTGGCATCACCGTAGCCTACTGGAGCAGCCTAGACGCCATAGCCCACTGGCGCGCCCACGCCGAGCACCGCGTGGCGCAAGAAACAGGCAAAGCCAAGTGGTACAAACACTATGCAGTGCGCGTGGCCCTGGTAGAACGGGCCTACGAAGGGCCGGACAGAAACCCCACGCCATGAACAGCGGCCTCAATAGCGGCCAGTTTTTGGCGCTCACCCTCTTCGCCGTGGTCAGCTCCATTACCCCAGGGCCCAACAACACCATGATGTTGGCGTCGGGCGTGCGCTTTGGCTTGCGCCGCTCGTTGCCGCATTTGGCGGGCATCAGCCTGGGGTTTGGCTTCATGCTTGCTGTGGTCGGGCTGGGGCTGCACGCCGTGCTGCACAACTACCCGGTCATTCTGGACACCCTGCGCTATGCAGGCGCTGCCTATCTGCTGTGGCTGGCTTACCAACTGGCAAGGTCTGCGCCGCCCGCAGCCCAGACCGATGGCGCAGCACGCCCCATGGGGTTTTGGGCCGCCGCAGCGTTTCAGTGGGTCAACCCCAAAGCCTGGATCATGGCCATGACCGCCATGACCACCTACTTGCCCGAAAATGCACAGGTATGGCACGTATTGGCGTTGTCGGCCTGGTTTGCGCTGATTAACGTGCCATGCGTGGGTGCGTGGGCCAGTTTTGGGAACGCCATGCGCGCCTATTTGCAAAACCCCGCGCATCTGCGTATTTTCAATATCACCATGGCGCTGGCACTGGTAGCCTCGCTGTTTCCCATGCTTGCCAACGGATGAGATTTTTATGACTGCACCGACCCACTGGACCCTGGCCGCACGCGCCGCAAAAATGAACCCCTCGGTGATCCGCGAAATTCTCAAGGTCACCGAAAAACCCGGCATCATCAGCTTTGCCGGTGGCCTACCGTCCAGCAAAACGTTTCCGGTGGCCGAATTTGAAGCAGCCTGCGCCAAGGTGTTGAAAGACGATCCTGCTGGCGCGCTGCAATACGCCGCCAGCGAAGGCTATGGCCCGCTGCGCGAATTGGTAGCCCAGCAACTGGGTGCGCAAAGCGCTGCGGCGGGCGTGCCCTGGGCGGTTGACCCAGCGCAGATTTTGATCACCACCGGCTCGCAACAGGGCCTGGATTTGGTCGCCAAAATCTTGATCGACGAAGGTAGCAAAGTGCTGGTGGAGTCGCCCACCTATTTGGGCGCAGTGATGGCGTTTGCACCCATGGAGCCCAACGTGGTCAGCGTGGGCAACGACGCTGACGGCGTGGATATTGCCGACCTGGCGGCCAAGGGCGAGGGTGCACGCTTTTTGTACGTGCTTCCCAATTTTCAAAACCCCACCGGCCGCAGCATGACCGAGGAGCGCCGCGCCGCACTGAGTCTTGAGGCGCAACGCACCGGCCTGCCCATCATAGAAGACAACCCCTATGGCGACCTGTGGTTTGACCAGGCCCCGCCCGCACCACTGACCGCCCGTAACCCCGAGGGCGGCATCTACCTGGGGTCGTTCTCCAAGGTGCTGGCACCGGGCTTGCGCATGGGCTTTATCGTGGCCCCCAAAGCGGTGTACCCCAAGCTGCTGCAGGCCAAGCAGGCCGCCGATTTGCACAGCCCCAGCTTCAACCAGCGGCTGTTTTTTGAAGTGATGCAAGACGGCTTTCTGGACCGCCATGTGCCCACCATACGCGCGCTGTATAAGTCGCAACGCGACGCCATGCTGCAGGCGCTGGCGCAGCACTTTCCCAACGCTGCCACGCAGCCTGACGACTCGCTCACCTGGAACACCCCGGCTGGCGGCATGTTCTTGTGGGCGCGCTTGCCCAAGGGCATGAACGCGGTCGATCTGCTGCCCCACGCGGTGGGCAAGGGCGTGGCCTTCGTGCCCGGCGCGCCGTTTTATGCAGGCGAGCCCGACACACGCTCTATGCGTCTGAGCTTTGTGACACCCAGTGTGGAAGAAATCCACAGCGGTGTGGCGGCGCTGGCTGCGGCCATTGCCAAGCAGCGCACCTAGGCACAAGGCACACCGCATGAACAGCAACGCTCTGCGCCACCGCGCCCCCACAACCAGCGCTTTCAAACAAGTCGATGTCTTCACGGCCAAGCCCTACTTTGGCAACGCACTGGCCGTGGTGATGGACGGCAGCGGCATGTCTGACGCCGACATGCAGCGCTTTGCCCGCTGGACGAATTTGGCGGAAACCACCTTTTTGCTGCCGCCCACACCCGAAGCCCAAGCGCAAGGCGCGGACTACCAGGTGCGCATCTTCACACCCGGTTATGAGATGCCATTTGCCGGCCACCCCACCATTGGCAGCTGCCACGCCTGGCTGGAAGCTGGCGGCACGCCCAAGCAGGCCGACGTGGTGGTGCAGCAGTGCCCGGTAGGGCTGATCAAGATTCGCCGCACAGCCACCTCCGCCTCCACTGCGACGACGACGGCACCGACTGGCCAGCGGCTGGCGTTTGCCGCGCCCCCCTTGCAGCGCTATGCGCCTACGCCTGAGGTTTTGGCGCTGGTAATACAAGCCTTGGGTTTGCAACCGCAACAGGTGCTGGCAGCGCAGCATCTGAACAATGGCCCGCAGCATTTGGGCCTGCTGGTGGACAGCCTGGAGTCCGTGCTGAAACTTGTGCCCAACCTGGGCGCACTGCAATCACTCATGCCAGCCATTGGAGTGACTGGTGTGGGCCTAGCCCACGTGGAACATGCGCAACCAGCTAGTAATTTGATAGCACGATCCAACCGCGAAGCCCGCGCATTTGGTGCGGTAATGCATGCCACAGCGGTGCAAGCAGACCCGGAACCGTCGGCAGAGATTCGTTTTTTCTATCTGGCGGATCAATCCGTCCGCGAAGACACCGTCACCGGCAGCTTCAACGCCAGCATGGCGCAGTGGCTCATCGCGGAAGGGCTGGCCCCCACCCGCTACATCGCCGCCCAAGGCACCTGCCTGGGCTGCGAGGGACGCGTGTACCTGGAACAAGACCGCCATGGTCAGGTATGGGTGGGCGGTGATGCGGTGACTTGCATCTCGGGTATGGTTGCGCTCCCATGACCGAACCCACATCGCCCAACGCCCCTACACCACCCAAGCCGGTTGCCAAGTTTGTCACCGGCTCGCTGATGCGCCACATCGTCACCATGGCGGGCACCGGGGCGATTGGGCTGGTGGCCATTTTTGCGGTGGACCTGATCAACCTGCTTTACATCTCCATGCTGGGCGAGCAAGCCATTGCCGCCGCCGTGGGGTTTGCGGGGGTGATTGGCTTCTTCCACATGTCGGTGTTTATCGGGCTGCTGATTAGCATCACCGCGCTGGTGTCGCGCACCATTGGTGCGCAGCGCATGGACGATGCGCGGGGCCTGGGCACCTCCAGTGTGGTGCTGGTGGGCTTCATTGCGCTGGTGTTGATGCTGGCGACTTACATTTTTCTGGAGCCGCTGCTGAAAATGCTGGGCGCGGAAGGCCGCGTGCTGGAACTGGCGCTGAGCTTCATGCACATCAGCCTGCCATCCACCGTGCTGCTGGGTGTTGGCATGGCCACGTCTGCCCTGTTGCGCTCGGTGGGTGATGCGCGGCGCGCCATGCTGGTCACGCTGATACCGGCAGTGGTGACTGCGGTGCTAGACCCGCTGCTGATCTTTGCCATGGGCCTGGGGCTGCAAGGGGCCGCCATCGTGGTGGTGATTGCGCGCACGGTGCTGATGGGTGTGGGGCTGCACGGCGCATGGCGCGTGCACAAGCTGATGGCACCGTTTGACTCCAGCCGTCTGGGCAGTGACGCGTGCAGACTTATGCCAATTGCCGGACCAGCGGTCTTGACCAACGTGGCTACACCCGTAGGCGCTGCGTTTGTCACCCATAGCGTGGCGCAGTTCGGCGCGTCCGCCGTGGCGGGCCAAGCCACCATTGACCGACTCACCCCAGTGGCGTTTGGGTTGATTTATTCCCTGAGCGGTGCCGTAGGCCCGGTGCTGGCGCAAAACCTGGGGGCGAAACAATTTGACCGTGTGCGCGAGGGCCTGCGCGCCAGTCTGTGGTTCATGATTATATCAGTGGGCGGCGCTTGGCTTTTACTGGCATTACTGCAAGGGCCGCTGATTTCCGCCTTTTCGCTAACGGGTGACGGGGCTCTGATGGTGCACGCGTTTTGCAGTTGGATAGCGGCCAGCTTCTTTTTCATGGGGTCGCTGTTTGTGGCCAACGCCGCATTCAATAACCTGGGCAAACCGCTGTGGTCCACCGGCTTTAACTGGGCGCGTGCCACGCTGGGTACCATACCGTTTGCATGGTGGGGCGCGCAGTATGGTCCGGTGCAGGTGCTGGCAGGGCAGGCTGTGGGCGCCGCGATATTTGGCGCGCTGGCGCTTCTGTTTGCTTTTCATCTGACCGCCAAACTGGGCCGCACATGACCAACTCCATGACTCCCACCCTGCGCGACATCGAAGCTGCGGCCATTGTGGTCTACCGAGAATTTGCGGCCACACCCCAATACCGCTGGGCCCTGCTGTCTGAAAAACTGGGCACCACTTGCTGGGTCAAGCATGAGAACCACACGCCGGTGGGCGCGTTCAAAATTCGCGGCGGCCTCAACTATTTTGCGCAACTGGCGCAGCGCGGCGCACTCCCCACGGAGGTGATCAGCGCCACACGGGGCAACCACGGCCAAAGCATCGGCTGGGCCGCCCGTGCACACAGCGTGAAGTGCAGCATCGTGGTGCCGTTGGGCAATTCGCTGGAGAAGAACGCCGCCATGCGCGCCCTGGGTGTGGACCTGATAGAGCACGGCGACGACTTTCAGGAAAGCCGCGAACATGCCATGCAACTGGCGAAAGAACGCGGTGCACACATGGTGCCCAGCTTTCACACCGACTTGATTCAAGGGGTGGCCACTTATTGGTGGGAACTGTTCAAGGCCGCGCCTGAGATTGACGTGGTGTACGTGCCCATTGGCCAGGGGTCGGGCGCGTGTGCTGCGATTGCAGCCAAACTGGCGCTGGGCCACAAAGCGCGCATTGTCGGCGTGGTGAGCGCCCACGCCACCACCTACGCCGACTCGCTGGCCGCAGGCCACGTGGTGGAAGCGCCGGTAACCACCCAGCTGGCCGACGGAATGGCCTGCCGCGTGGCCGACCCCGAGGCGCTGGCCATGATGCAGGGGCAGATTGACCACATCGTGCAAGTGTCTGATACCGAGGTGGCCCAAGCCATGCGCGACCTGTTTGCCTGCACCCACAACGTGGCTGAGGGCGCGGGTGCTGCCAGCTTTGCCGCCGCTATGCAAGAGCGCACGCAACTGGCAGGCCAAACCGTGGGCATTACCCTGTGCGGTGGCAATGTGGACAGTAGTGTGTTTGCAAAAGTGCTACAAAATCAATAGCTGCTGTCGCACGTTATACAGGGGCTGCAGGCCCTATTGGCTTAAATTCTGTGTATGGGAACACTTTATTTGGTACGCCACGGGCAAGCTTCTTTTGGTGCTGCCGACTACGACAACCTGAGCCCACTGGGCTGCCGGCAGAGCCAGCGTTTGGGCGAATACTTTGCGCACAAGGGCTTGCATTTTGAAGCGGTCATCACCGGCACCTTGAAGCGCCACGCACAAACCTGGGAAGGCATTGCCCAAGGTGCCAGCCTGAGCCAAACACCGCTGCTGTGGCCCGGTCTGAACGAGTACGACAGCGAAGCAGTGATCAAAACCATTCACCCCGCGCCGCTGGAGAAACCCGACACGCCCGAGCTGTACCGCTACCACTTTCGGCTGCTGCGTGACGGCCTCACACAGTGGATGAACGGCGTGGTAAGCCCCCACGGCATGCCCACTTACAACGCATTTGTGCACGGCGTGAGCAGCGCCCTGGAGCATGTGCGCAAACACCACACAGGCAACGTGCTGCTGGTGAGCAGCGGCGGGCCCATCTCCACCGCCGTGGGCCACATTTTGGGTACATCGCCCGAGACCACCATCGAGCTGAACCTGCGCATTCGCAATAGTGCGGTGACCGAGTTCCACTTCACCCCCAAGCGCCACATGCTGGTGACCTACAACACCTTGCCGCATTTGGATGCCCCCGAATACGCCGACTGGGTGACCTTCGCCTAGGCCCTAGCGCGCACCACGGGGGTGCGCTTAGACATGGCACGCAGCGTGCATAGGGAGTGCTAGTACAACTAGCCCGAATTTCGCCCGATGCCTACACCCGAACCATTGACTCACCCCGCGCTGGTAGCGTTCGACGCTATCAACGCCGCAGACACCGCCTGGATGATG